>CAMWUZ010000064.1 GCA_947177595.1 uncultured Porphyromonadaceae bacterium
GTGTATGCAATGAGTGTCGATCCTATTGCATACAGCCTTTATTCGCTTAACAAGAAACCCGGTGAAGAAGCTAAAGGCACTGTATTCACAAGCTGTTATCTCACTCCGGCAAGAAATCTTGTGACCTACCTGCTCAATGAACAACGTGAACCTACGGATGATGATATTTGCCGTATAGCCGGAATCACTGCCTGCGAACTTCAGGAAGCACGTCAGATTTCAGCAGAAATGGATGGCTCGAAAGATTTGTTCTCAAAAATGATGGTTATGGGCTCATCTATGCCTTCGAAAGAGCCTACCGCCAAACTTGCCGATAGAAAAGAAACTCCAGGAGCCGCAATGAAAAAGATGATGAAAAGCGCGGGGGTATCTCCGGACAAAGCATTGGAGATGGCTAAGAAAATGGGTGCTGATTCAACGGCTCTTGCCAAAATGAGTTCCGCTATGAAGAAAAACGATTCCGGCAAACAGTCGGGTAAGCCTCAAATGCCCATGATGTCTGCACCAAGACACAGTCAGGCTGAAATTGACAAAGCTACCGCTATTATGGAGATTGAACGCACTATAAAAAATGTAACAAAATATTACAATGCCCTGCTCTCAAGTCCTGAAAACGAGCTTTCATCTGTTATCAATGCCCTCAACGGCAGATATATAAATCCCACCTCCGGAGGCGATCCGGTGCTTAATCCGATGATTTTACCTACAGGACGCAACATGTTTGCTATCAATGCGGAGGAAACACCTTCGGAAGTAGCTTGGGAGAAAGGTAAATCTCTTGCTGACAACACTCTCAAACTTTACCGTGAGGCACACGGTGATTCATTGCCGAGAAAAGTAAGCTATACCCTGTGGAGCAGCGAGTTTATCGAGACTGAAGGAGCAACGATAGCTCAGATACTGTATATGCTCGGGGTCGAACCGCTCCGTGATCCATTCGGCAGAGTTACCGACCTGAGACTAATTCCTTCAGAGGAACTTGGACGTCCCCGTATAGATGTGGTTGTGCAGACATCAGGTCAGCTCCGTGACCTTGCAGCATCACGCCTGTTTCTCATAAGCCGTGCCGTGGAAATGGCTGCTAATGCTGAAAATGACAACTATCCCAATTATGTGAAAGAGGGTGTTACTGAATCCGAGCGCCATCTTGTTGATAGAGGAATATCCCCCAAAGAAGCACGTGAACTATCTACGGCAAGGGTATTCGGTGGAGTCAACGGCAGCTACGGCAGCGGCATTCAGGAGATGGTTGAAGCCGGTGACCGTTGGGAAGACGATAGCGAAATAGCTGAAACATACATCCATAACATGGGAGCGATATATGGGTCGGAAGAGGATTGGGAAAAGATGCGCGATTACGCCTTTGAAGCCGCCCTAACCCGTACCGATGCGGTTGTACAACCAAGACAAAGCAACACATGGGGAGCATTGAGCCTTGACCATGTGTATGAATTTATGGGGGGTATGAATCTCGCCGTGCGAAACGTTACTGGTAAAGACCCTGATGCCTATCTTGCTGACTACAGGAACCGTAACCGAGCTAAAATGCAGGATGTCAAAGAAGCCATCGGCATCGAGAGCCGTGCCACTATTCTCAACCCAACGTATATTCGCGAAAAAATGTGCGGCAGTGCCGGGGACGCATCATCAATAGCTGATGTTGTCCGCAATACCTACGGATGGAATGTCATGAAGCCGGATGTGATTGACAATGAGTTATGGAATGATATTTACGATACTTATGTCTGTGATGTGAACAATCTCGGCACAAAAGATTATTTCAAGAATGTCAATCCCGCAGCATTACAAGAAATTACAGCCGTGATGCTTGAAACCGCAAGAAAAGGTATGTGGCAGGCATCGGGGGAACAGATTTCAACTCTTGCCCGACTGCATACTGAAATAGTTGAAGAATACAATCCATCATGCAGCGGATTTGTTTGCAACAACTCCAAATTACGTGATTTCATCGCTGCCAATGTCGATGCGCAAACTGCGAAAAACTATAACGAATCTGTAGCAAAAATAAGAAACGAGAGTATTGATGCAGCGGACGGAATGGTTATGCAGAAAGAGGAACTGAATGATATAGAGAAATCAACAAGCCACATAAGTGGAACTCTTGTTGCCGTAGGTGTTGTTATCTGCCTCGTAATTATCTTTATCGTACTGAAGCGCAGAAAAGAAAACGATTGACAATGGAAACAGCTATCATTTTTATAATGCTTGCCGTATGCCTCAGCTTCGCGCTGAAGCTGACATTTATGGAATGGCTGCCATGCATCTGCGAATGTGCTGTCATCGCCGGGACTGTACTACTTTCCACCGATTTTGTTACAAGTCAGTCGAAGACCGGCATTTCCACATGGATTTCAAGTCCGGATATAATGCTTGACGTCGCTGTTATCCTCACAATAGACGTTGCCCTGCAGATAGCTTTCTGCATCAGCATTGCTAAAAGAGGATCTTCACTGAAGGATAGAATTTGCACCG
Source organism: uncultured Porphyromonadaceae bacterium (assembly GCA_947177595.1). Classification (GTDB taxonomy): domain Bacteria; phylum Bacteroidota; class Bacteroidia; order Bacteroidales; family Muribaculaceae; genus Paramuribaculum. Next base: position 2,494 of record CAMWUZ010000064.1, read on the forward strand.
GAATTCTGAAATATGTACCGGGAGTTCTTATTTTCCCGGTTATGGCTGCTTGCCTTGTGGAGCTGATTTTTTCCACCCCCGGTATGAGTTTTTATAAAATTTCAGTATCTCTTGCCATTGCCATTTTAATCTTCTTTCCACTTATGGCTTGGGGCTTGAAAATGCTTCTCCCCGGCAAATCCATGCGCCTTGAACTTACATTTTACACCAACTGCATAATAGCTTTTCTCGGTATAATAACCACTGTTAACGGAAGGACGGCTGTTGCCGGTGTCAATGAACCTCATATTACAGCACTATGCGCGGTATCTGTAATATTTATCCTCGGTGCGGCTGTCGGAATATTAATGTTTAACCGTAAAAACAAAATATTAAAATGAATCTTATTTCTAACATTCTCTACTGGATTTCTACCGGACTGCTCGTACCGGTTATTGTTCTCCTTATATATTTCTTTATAAGGGCACTAATTCTTATCGGGGCATTTTTCAGTCAGTACATGGTTGAACGCAAAACCTCCGTTCTGCTTCAGGAAAAGATTACTACTGCTCTACCCTCACAGATATTGGATAATATTGAAGCTATGCCTGCTTCCGGAACATCTCTAATTAATAAGTATCTCAAGGAAGTGGCTTCTGAAAAAGGAAATGAAGCCAGGATGCAGCTTATAGTTTCCGAGTATGAAATTGCTGCCGAAAAAAATATCGCCGGTTCGAAAATACTGACCAAAATGGGACCTATTCTCGGTCTCATGGGCACTCTCATTCCAATGGGACCGGCTCTTGTCGGTCTTGCCACCGGCGATATCGCATCAATGGCTTATAATATGCAGGTAGCATTTGCTACCACTGTTGTAGGACTTGTTGTCAGCGCTATCGGCTTTGTAACCCAGCAGGCCAGGGAGCGCTGGGCTACAAGAAACCTTGTTGTGCTTGATTATGTGGTACAGTCATTGAGTGATGCGAAATGAGACCGAGAAGAGCAATATTATCACGCGGTGAGGATTCCGATCCTATGAGCGTGGTCAGCAATCTGTTTGACGTGGCGATGGTATTTGCCGTAGCATTGATGGTTGCACTGGTGAGCCGATTTAATATGACAGAGATATTCTCACAGGAAGATTTCACTATGGTCAAAAATCCGGGTAAAGATAATATGGAAATCATCACCAAAGAGGGAGATAAGATAAGCCGCTATACGCCTTCCGACAATTCCGACGCTTCAGGCAACCGAGGTAAACGGGTTGGTACAGCTTATCAGCTTGAAAACGGAGATATCATATACGTGCCTGAATAATCCCCGGACTAAATATAAATAATAAGGTGAGAGCGGTTTGCAGCGTCTCTCACCTTATTATTATATTTACAGGAAATGATTAGTCGATGGGGGCAAATTCATCCTTTCCTACTCCACAAAGGGGACATACCCAATCTTCCGGTAAATCTTCAAAAGATGTGCCAGGTTCAATACCATGTTCTGGATCACCTACTTCGGGATCATATACCCAATCGCATACTTCGCATACAAATTTTTTGCTCATAGTCTTTACAGTTTTATTTGATTTCTGTCTTTATAACACTGCAAAGGATAAACTTGTTCGGTCATAGGCTACCGAGCGGCATACAGGATGATTATACTACCATCTGTCTAAAAAATTTCACTGATGCTCTATGATATCTGAGTGATTTGCGGATATTCGGTCTTGATTTTCTTCGGCAGTTTTTTTACAACCTCACTATAACTGTGCCGGATGAGCGATTTCACTAAATCATCAGACAGAAATCCGTCTAAATTGTGCTGGTTCCAGTATTTTTTATTCCAATGCCATGCCGGCTGAATGTCTGAATATCTGTCACGCAAGTCTATCGCGTAGTCAGGATCACATTTGAGCACTACATAATCAGAACTCGTAAGACCTATACATGCGAAGATTTTCCCACATACCCTTATTATGAGACAATCATCTCCGAAAGGCATATCTTCCGAAGTCATCGGCAACTCCAGACAATATTCTCTGAATGACTCAATATTCATTTTACTTTAATACTTATAGATTGGTTCCGCCCTCTAAATTACAAATTAAAAACAATCTTTCATAATCACCTGAAGTTGTATCTTTGCAGATTTATCAAATCGCAAAGAATTATGAATCTACAAGATTTAAAGAAGAGGGCTGCCGACAGTTGTATAATAGCGCACGAAGTTCTGAAGGAATCCGGTATCGCTGAAATTTGGGAAAAGAACGGATGCAGAGTGAGTCTTGTCGGCTCGCTACGCATGGGGTTGTTAGCCAAGCACAGAGATATTGACCTGCACGTTTATTCCGGCAACATAACTGAAGAAAACAGCTTTGCAATAGCCGCACGGATTGCAAAAAATCCGGAAGTGACTGAGCTCAAATGCATTAACGGGCTCCACACCGATGAGCATTGTATAGCATGGCATTTCTTATATAAATATGAGGGTGAAATCTGGCAAATTGACGTTATCCATATTGAGGAAAACACCGAATATGACGGGTACTTCGAGCGAATGGCTGACCGTATTGCCGCTGTAATGACTCCCGAACAGGAATCCACTATTTTGCGGCTCAAATTTGAGACACCCGAAGACAAGGATTTTCACGGTATTGAATATTACGAAGCTGTTATAAAAGACCATATTTCAAATATGGCTGATTTTGAAAGATGGGTTGCAGAACATCGCAAAAAGCCGATGTATTACTGGATTCCATGATTACTAATTATATTTGTGACAGTGATAGATAAAAAAAGATGGATAAGTTTATACAAGTAAAAGAAGAGTTTGAGAAACTGAGCAATCCGCATAAAGCCAAGGAGATGAGTGCATATATGCGAAACAGGTTCAAATTCTACGGCATTCATACTCCACTCCGCCGCAAAGCATATAAACCGGTTATCTCAACTGACAAGAAATGCGGTGTTATCGACTGGGAGTTTCTTGATATGTGCTGGAACGATGAGCATCGGGAATTCCATTATATAGTTGCCGACTATCTGGTGGATTTGCATAAATATATCAAGTATGAGGATATATCAAAAATTGAAAAATATGTACGGTCAAACCAATGGTGGGATACTATTGACGGACTTTACCGTATTTTCGGATTTCTCGGATTGACCGACAAACGTATCAATGCCCTTATGCTTAAATGGTCAACCGATGAAGATTTCTGGGTGCGTCGCATTGCTATCGAGCATCAGCTCGGCAGGAAAGATAAAACCGATACGGATTTATTGAAAAAAATTATCGCGAATAACTTCGGCAGTACCGAATTCTTCATCAACAAAGCGATAGGCTGGAGCCTGCGTGACTACTCAAAAACTAATCCTGCATGGGTGAGCGATTTCATAAAACGTCACCGGAACTCACTTCACTCACTAAGCATCCGGGAGGGAAGCAAATATATAAAACCAAAGGATGCCGGCGTTTGTTATTATTGAAAAACATTAAAACTATCAGTTATGAAAAGTTTAGTAGAAAAAATCAGAGAGAAAATGCCTACTCTTGTAGTGTTTCAGCACACCGGAAACCAAGATGCAGCTGATGTGCTCATCAAGGAACTTGAAGACAAGTATGGCGAACGCGTAAGCATAGTGCGTGTAGATGCTTCACACAACGGTCAGTATAAAGAAGAATACAAACTTACCGAATATCCTACCTATATTATTTATAAGGAAGGTCAGGAACTGATGCGCGAAAGCGGGAAAAAGACCATCGCTGATCTTGAGGATATGATAGCAAGAGCCGGAGTAGCTTCCTAAATATTATCCACATATCGTTTCATGCGGATGAAAATCTGATACAGAATCACCGCATAAGCACCGCCCACACAATATCCGACAAAAATATCTCCCGGATAGTGCACTCCAAGATACACTCTTGAGTATGACACAAGGAGTGACCAAGCAATGAGCCATATAGTTATGGCTCTTTTTTTGAATATGAGCGAAAGGAATACCGCCAAGGCAAAAGTATTGGCACCATGACAGGACGGGAATCCATATCTCCTTCCGTGATAGCCATTTACGAGATTGACCAATGAGTAAATCGGATTGTCGGGACATGAAGGACGCATTCTGCACACGGCAGGGCGAATCAGGGCGGAGCAGGTCATATCTGCCAAAGCTATAAGCGCAGCGACAAACAGAAGCACACCGAGACAAGTCTTGGCACCGAATCGCTGATACAGCATACCCACAAGGAGAATATACATAGGTACCCATACCCATTTACCGCTTATAATCCACATCACCTGATCCATGAAAGGTGTATGATGACCGTTACCGGCAAGCAGCAGATATGTATCAATTCCGTTCAACCATTCAAAAATGGCACTCATATTCTCCATAATTTATTGTAGGATTATGTCTTTGCACGAGCAAAGTTATCCAAAAAAGGCGAAAAAATCGGCAAGAACGCCCACAAAATGTATAATCAGCATGAACTTACCACTCATACTATCTGCCTGCGGAAACAGTGATTGCTTTTTCAGGAAGAAGATATGATGCCGATACCCTGATGATGGTTTCGGCGTCTAATGTTCTTGCCACCTCTATTCTTTTCTCAAAATAATCTATCGGAAGATTCTGAGTATAGATGGTGGAATGGAAGCCCACTATTGACTCAGGCGAGTCAGTAACATCAAGCAATGCACCTACTTCAGCAAGTTTCAGGCGATTAAGTTCTTCGGGAGTAAGAGGGTCGGTGCACAATCCGGCTATCTCCCTGAAAATTTCTTCTCTAACCCGGTCAACATACGAGGCATCGCAACTCGTCTTTATCGTTGCCACCGTACCCTCCGGCTGCCCGTAGAGTCCCGCCGATATTCCATAAGTCATGCCTTTGTCCTCTCTGATATTCTGCTGCAAACGGCTGCCGAAGTAACCGCCGAGAGCCATTACGGCAAGGCGCAGCGCAAGATAATCGGGATTAGAGCGAGGAATAGCAGGGATTGAGATCACAATGGCGCTCTGAGCTGAGTCATCTACCTTAATGTGCTCGTAACAGCCGTGAACAATCGGCAGAAAGGGTTGAATATTCAGTTGTATTTCCGGACGTAAAGATGGAACCGAACCATACACTTTATTTATTTCATCCTCAATCGCCGGAGTGATATTCCCATATGCAAACAGGCACAGATTTTCCGGTCGCTGGGTCGTATGAAAAAAGCCGGCGATATTATCTCGCTTTACCGCGCGGAAGTCATGGGCAAGCGGAGTATATCCGAGTATATGATTTTTACCGCAGACCAGCTCTTTTGCACGTGCGGAAGCCTTGAACATCTCGGTGGTCTGCATTATCTCGCACTCCTCTGCCTTGCGAGCGGCAACTATCGCTGTTTCACGTTGAGGAAACGACGGATACATTATTGACTGTGCAGTCAGAGGAAAAACCGATCCGGCTTTACCTGACAGAGTAAGAATATTTGATATTGTATAATGCGCGGATGATGCTGATTTCACAAACGCACCGTTAAGTTCCAGTTTGTCAGCTATTTCCTCTCCGGTCATACTCTCAGAGCCATATCCCCGCATCTCAGCAGCGACAATAGCCGTCTGAGGGTCAATAGCTTCCGCTATACCACCGCAATTTATCGCCGAAACCCCTATAAGTTCCAATTCCGGACGATCATAGACCTTTAGCGGCACACCATTATCAAGAATCAACTCCCTTAACGGCGGCAGATTTTTAAGCACGGGAAAATGCACTTCAGGACGCGATGCCCGGTATGAATAATCAGTCATAGTTCAAATTAAATATTCCGCAGCAATTCAAAAGCCTCGTTTCTGCCGGCATTGATAAGATTAGGATAGTGAGCATCACTGTTAACCATAATAGTAACTCCGGCATCCCCCAGCCTCTTCCAATATTTTACCGCCGGGAAAAATCGATTGTGTCCGGCAAGCGCTTTAGTGT
>CAMWUZ010000065.1 GCA_947177595.1 uncultured Porphyromonadaceae bacterium
CACATCCATGATGCCTCACCCTCAACCCTAACGAGCGGTGTGCCACAAGCCGGACAATTTCGCACAAACTCAACCGGCTTGCTACCCGGCTGACGCGCAGCCAGATCCACTCCGGTTATTTTCGGTATAATCTCCCCGCCTTTCTCAACATAAAGGGAATCTCCCTCATGAATATCAAGACTGTTTATAATGTCTTCATTATGAAGGGATGCTCTCTTTACTATTGTGCCTGACAGTAGAACAGGCTCAAGATTAGCCACCGGGGTGATAATGCCCATACGTCCAACCTCAAACGACACGAAACGTAAAGGGGTCAGCGCCCTTTCTGCCTGAAATTTATACGCGATAGCCCATCGTGGGGATTTAGCCGTGTAGCCGAGATTGAGCTGCTGCACCAGGGAATCGACCTTGAATACCAGTCCGTCAGTTGCAACCGGCAATTCTTTTCTTGCGGTATCCCAATGCCGAATATATGCGTCAACCTCCTCGATATTATGGAGGCGCGTCATTGCATCGCTCACCTTGAAACCCCACGAAGCAGCGGCACGCATATTGTCATAATGATTGTCTGCAGGCAGATTCTCTCCGAGAAGATAATACAGATATGCATCAAGCCCACGGCGCGCAACCTCAGCAGGATTCAACAGTTTGAGAGTGCCGGATGCGGCATTGCGCGGATTTGCAAAGAGAGGCTCCTCATTAAACTCACGCTCGGCATTCAAACGCTCGAATTCTTTCCAGGGCAGCACAATCTCTCCGCGAATCTCAAACTGCTCCGGCCAGCCTGTGCCTTTGAGAACAAGAGGAATAGACTTGATAGTCTTTACGTTTTCAGTAACGACATCGCCTTTCTCCCCGTCGCCGCGGGTCACCGCTCTGACCAATCGTCCCTTCTCGTAAATGAGGGATATGGATGTGCCGTCAAACTTCATTTCGCCAACGATGGTCGCATTTTGTCCCATAAGGGCGTCACGTGTGCATCTCACAAAATCATCAACTTCTTCAACGCTGTACGTATTGCCGAGGGAGAGCATAGGATAAATGTGTGGTGCCTGAACAAAGCCCTTTGACAAGTCACTACCCACACGGCGGGTAGGAGACAATGGGTCATAAAACTCCGGATACTCTTTTTCAAGCGCCTCCAGTGACTTCATCAACTCATCAAACTCACGGTCGGATATTTCCGGGGAGTTGAGCACATAATATCTATGATTGTGATGCTCTATTTCCTGCCTCAGCGATAATATTTTTTGTGCGATTTCTTCGTTTGCAGCCATTTGTTGTTAATCTGATTCGATTGCAAATATAGTGAAGATAACTTAACTTTGCACACTAAGAATTCAAATGAGATGCAAACGATTATCAAACTTACCTTAGCAGCCGCCGTGATTCTGACATCATGCTCCGGCGTCGCTTCAAAAAAAGAGAATAATGTTACCGTACCGGAAGAACCGACAGTGAAATTCAATGCAGACAGCGCATACTCATTTATAAAAAAACAGGTGGACTTCGGTCCGCGGGTTCCGGGTTCTGACTCTCACGCGCGTTGCGCCGACTATCTGATCGACGAGCTGAAACGCCACGGTATAGATACCGTTTATACCCAGACCGGACAAATGACTGCCTTTAACGGAGATATCCTGCCTATTAAAAACATTATCGGCTCCATTAATCCTGAAAAGAACGAGAGGGTGCTGATTGCAGCGCATTACGACACCCGTCCGTGGGCTGACAACGAGAGCGATGAAGAGAAAAGCCGCCAACCGATTGACGGAGCCAATGACGGAGCAAGCGGAGCAGGTGTTATTCTTGAACTTGCAAGAATTCTTGCTGTAAACCGTCCTGAAATCGGAGTGGACTTTCTGCTGGTGGATGCTGAGGATTACGGCAACAGCTCCGGAGTAGGAAGTCATGAGGACAGCTGGTGTCTTGGCACGCAGTACTGGTGTAAAAACGATATCTATACTTCTCAAAACCGCCCCAAATATGGAATTGTCCTCGATATGGTTGGCGGGAGAGATGCAAGATTCCACCGAGAATATTACTCTGTACGCAATGCTGCAAAGACAGTAGATAAAGTATGGGGCGCGGCAGCGAGAGCCGGATTCTCCTCATACTTCCCCAATCAGATTGGCGGAGCGCTGATAGATGACCATCTATTTATCTCGCGCAACGGCATTCCCTGCATAGACATAGTCGAATGCAACAATGCCAGAACCGGTTCATTTCCCGCGACCTGGCATACTCATCAGGACAACATGAGCAATATCGACACCGCTCCTCTCCGCGCCGTGGGACAGACTGTGCTCAATGTTCTCCTTAGTGAAAAAGGCGATAAATAGCAGAGATTAGTAAGGGGTAAGTCTTGCCATTCAGCTTTTTTGCTTATCTTTGCGGTGTTATGACTATAAATCAGCTGCAAGATAAGATTATCGAGGATTTCGAAGGTGTTGACGACTGGATGGACAGATATGCCATGATCATTGATCTGGGCAACACCCTTCCTCCCATAGAAGAGAAATATAAAACGCCGGAGCATCTTATCGAGGGATGCCAGAGCAGAGTGTGGCTAAACGCCGAGTTGCGTGACGGCAAGGTGTATTATACAGCCGATTCCGACGCTATAATAGTAAAAGGTATCATAGCTTTGCTAATAGAGGTGCTAAACGGTCACTCACCCAAGGAGATAGTTGATTGCGACTTGTATTTCATAAATAGGATAGGTCTTGCCGAAAACCTCTCCCCCACACGCTCAAACGGACTCCTTGCCATGGTCAAGCAGATGAAAATGTATGCTCTTGCCTTCAAAGCCAAGGAGGACGCAGAAAACAAATAATCATTTTTTACCCAAACCAATACCATTATCATGTTTAAAAATCAACCCGCGGGGCTGTATGTGCTGTCACTTGCCAATACCGGCGAGCGTTTCGGCTACTATACCATGCTCGCTATCTTCCTGCTATTCCTGCAGGCTAAATTCGGTCTTGACGCCACAGTTTCAGGTCAGATTTATGCCGGATTTCTCGCTGTTGTCTATTTCATGCCACTGATTGGTGGCTGGGTTGCCGACAAATGGAGCTTCTCAAAATGTGTTGTTACCGGTATCGCCGTGATGTTTGCCGGTTACGCAATCATGTCTGTGCCAACCGAAATCCGTTCAACTTCATCACTGATAATTCTATGCGCAGCGTTGCTTCTCATAGCTGCGGGTACCGGACTCTTCAAGGGCAACCTTCAGGTGATGGTAGGAGACTTGTATAACGAAGCAAAATACAGTGGTCAGCGCGATGCCGCTTTCTCACTTTTTTATATGGCTATAAACATCGGCTCGATGTTTGCCCCGATGGCGGCGACAGCTATGTGTAACATGGCTCTCAAAGCGGAGGGATTCAAATATGTGGCATCTCTGCCGGCTCTCTGCAACTCATTTCTTGACGGAACCCAGAGCGCAGCCGCCGAAATCACATCAGTTGCTGCCGAGAACGGCATGACTGTGGGGAGCGACATCGCAGAGTTCGCCAACAATTATATCACGACTCTCACCACAGGCTATTCCTATGCTTTCGGTATCGCTTGTGCCTCACTCATCATCTCATTCCTCATCTACTTCCTCGGCAGACCTACTTTCGCTCACATTATCAATGATAAAAAGCAGAGTGATACCACAGCCAAGTCTGCCGCTCCGGTGAAAGAACTTTCTCCCGCACAGACCAAGCAGCGGGTTGTTGCCCTTCTCCTTGTATTCGCCGTTGTGATTTTCTTCTGGATGGTTTTCCATCAGAATGGCGCCACCCTCACCGAGTTTGCCAAGAGCTGCACAAATCCTGAAGCAAGCGGCTGGACCCGCATCGGATTTAATGTTTGGGCTCTTCTCAGCATTGCTGTCGGCGTTTACGCTCTTTTCAACCTATTCCAGAGCAAAGGTACACTCAGCCGCACTATCTCGGTGATACTTCTCGGATTGGTCGGATGGACACTCTTCTATTTCTACAATGTCACTCCGAATCCCGTTTCAGGCATACAGCCTCAGCAATACCAGCAGTTCAACCCCTTCTATGTGGTTGCTCTCACACCCTTCTCACTCGCTATCTTCGGCTGGCTTGCCAAGAAAAAGAAAGAGCCCTCCGCTCCCCGCAAAATCGGCTACGGTATGATTATGGCAGCAGTAGCATACGGAGTTATGGCTATCGGTTCAATCGCCATTATCGGCACTCAGGCTTCAGTTTCACCCAACTGGCTCATCGCCACATATCTCCTTCTCACCTTCGCAGAGCTGCTACTCTCCCCGATGGGTATCTCTTTCGTGAGCAAGGTTGCTCCTCCCAAACTCAAAGGTTCGATGATGGGAGGCTGGTTTGCAGCAACAGCGATCGGTAACTACCTCGTATCTATACCGATGCTTCTCTGGGGCAAGATTTCTGTTGCAGCACTCTGGTGCATTCTAATCGCCATCTGCCTTGTATCGGCACTCTTCATTTTCTCCATCATGAAGAAACTTGAGGCAGCGACAAGTGATGAGCCATCCCAGGCTGCAGAAGCTGATGCACTCGAGACCATAGAGGACGAAGCTATCTGAAAACATTACATAGTTTTTTAAGTTGCCGGAAAATTTCCGGCAACTTTTTTTATTCCCGAACCGAATCGCCCATATCGCTGTTTTATGTAAAAACAAACTAAAAAGACAATAAATATGGTACCCCACAATGAACATGCATTTTACGGATGGCTAATTATTATAGGTGCAGTGTGTATTGCAACCATAGTCGGCGCACTTATTGACCGGGTGTTTCTAAACCGCCGGATAGGACAGTTGCGCGGGTATCGCCCATACTACGTTCCGCAGATTGTGAAAGAAATTTCGACTAAGGATAGTAATTTTAAAAAATAATTTCTACCTTTGTCCCCGCTGACTGAAAAACGGTTAGTCCGGGGTGTAGCACAGTTGGCAGCGCGCCACGTTCGGGACGTGGAGGTCGGAAGTTCGAGTCTTCTCACCCCGACAATATTTTAACTTACACAGGCTGTGTCAAAATTCCCGATTTTGGCACAGTCTTTTCAGTTTGTTATAGCTTATAAACCAATGGATAAAGAACTGGACTGGAGCAACCTTTCGTTTGGCTATATTCCCACAGACTATAATGTGAGATGCCGCTATTCAAACGGTCGCTGGGGCGAAATTGAAGTTTCAAGCTCCGAAATCATCAACATGCATATTGCAGCAACATCTCTGCACTATGGTCAGGAAATCTTTGAAGGACTTAAAGCCTTTCGTGGCAAGGACGGCAAAGTGCGCATCTTCCGCCTTGAAGAAAATGCTGCCCGAATCCGCTCCAGCGCGGAAGGCATCAAGATGCAGCCTGTGCCTGAAGAACTTTTCCGCAAAATGGTTATTGAGGCAGTGCGGCTCAACGCCCGCTTCATTCCACCCTACGGCAGTGGCGCATCGCTTTATATCCGTCCCCTTGAAATAGGCACCAGCGCTCAGATTGGTGTGAAGCCGTCTGAAGAATATCTCTTCATTGTGCTTGTAACCCCTGTGGGACCTTACTTTAAAGAAGGATTCAAACCCACCAACATATGCATCATGCGCGAGTTTGACCGCGTTGCCCCCAAAGGCACCGGCAGATGGAAAGTCGGCGGCAACTATGCTGCGAGCCTTGAAGCTGGAGAACGCGCCCATAAGGAAGGATATAGCGCCGTGCTCTATCTTGACCCGAAGGAGAAGAAATATATTGACGAGTGCGGTCCCGCTAATTTCTTCGCTGTGAAGAACGGCAAATATATCACTCCCGCCAGCGAGTCTATTCTCCCCTCGATCACAAACAAAAGCCTTATGACTCTTGCCCGTGACATGGGTATTGAAGTTGAGGAGCGTCACATTCCGATCGAGGAACTTGCGGAGATTGACGAAGCAGGTGCATGCGGCACTGCGGCAGTTGCCTCTCCGGTTGCAGAGATTCACGACCTCGATAACGGCACCAAATACATTGTGGCAAAGGACGGTCAGCCCGGACCTATCACCACAGCGCTCTACAATAAGCTCCGGGGAGTGCAGCTCGGCGAAGAGCCGGATATTCACAACTGGAACACTATTGTAGAAGGAATATGACCGACTACCGGCGCATTATCGATAAATACTATCCCGCAGGTTCACCCTTGCGGGATATTTATATGCGCCATTGCAGAGCGGTTGCAGACAAAGCCTTATCTATTGCCGCAAGAATCAATCTGCCTTTATCACCTGAAAGAATAGAAGCCGCAGCCATGCTGCACGACATCGGAATATTCGCTACAAATGCGCCCGGCATCAGGTGTCACGGTACCGAACCATATATCCGCCACGGTATCATAGGCGCCGAGCTCCTCCGCTCTGAAAACGTGGATGAAGAGATAACAGCGACCGCAGAACTTCACACCGGTAGCGGAATAACGCGGGCAGAAATCGCCGATCAGAATCTGCCGCTCCCTGACCGTGACTTTTGTCCCAAGACACAACTTCAGCGCCTCATTTGTTATGCCGACAAGTTCTTCAGCAAAAGCGGAGACATGAAAGAAAAACCGCTGCAGAAGGTTCGCTCATCCATCGCCGCATTCGGAAGTGACAGCATCAACCGCTTTGAGGCAATGCATAGCGAGTTCACCGCACAGCCGTAAGAGGCGTTAGATGCTCATATTCTCTGCGGGCATCAAAACATGGACATGCCGTCTGCGAAAAATCACGATGACCATAAATCTTCGCCTGTGGATATTTATCCAATAATTCGGTCAAAATCTTCTTCAACGCCGCCTTCTGTGCTTCTGTGCGTGTATCACACGGCAAACCGTCATTATCAAGACCGCCAACATATACCACACCAATGCTTGTTGAATTTCTACCCAGACAATGCGCACCCACCGATAGCTCACTTCTGCCTACAGACACACTCCCGTCAAGCATTACCACATAATGATAACCTATTCCGCGCCACCCTCGCGCCTTGTGCCACCCGTCTATTTCTGCAACAGCAACTTTTCTACCCGCCTTCATTGCTGTACAATGCACAATTATCTCTCGTATGTTTCTCATATTTAGTTGTGATTAAGATTCGTTTTCATTGCAAATTTACCAACAAAATCATTATCCACAACACCCCGCAATGTTAATTAAGTTTAATACAACTATTTCAAAGCCGGAAACCCCTCACTCACAACAGTTTTCCAACCTCCCTCTGTACTGTCATTTTGCATTACCAACATTGCACTTGCACCATTCTTCTCTATCATAGCAATTGCAGAATCTGCAGGAAGAACCATACAAGCTGTCGCGAGAGCATCCGCGAGCATAGTATTTTCTGCTATCACCGTAGCACTCAAGGTATTACTAATCGCCGGACGGCAAGTTCTCGGGTCTATAGTGTGCCACACCTTGCCTAAAGACGTTTCTCTATAATTCCTGTAATTACCTGAAGTTGCCAATCCGCAGTCTGTCAGCTCAATAACCGCCATCCTGTCATGAACAACAGCCTCATTACTCTCAACAGGAGCATCCACCATTATATGCCAGCTCTCTCCCCTGCTGTTTTTTCCGGCAAGAGCTATTTCACCTCCGATTTCCACCATATAGTCGCCGCAACCGTTCCGCCGCAGCATCTCCGCCACCATATCGCATCCGTAGCCCTTGGTGATTGCACTGAAATCCAATTCCACTCCCGCAGGACGTATTAGATTCATCCCGTTTAATTCTATTTTACCAAAATCCACCAAACCCTTAATACTTTCTATATCACTCTGAGAAGGCTCGATACCTGAATTCTTATACCCGAACCCCCAAAGATTCACCGCAGGAGCGACAGTAGGGTCAAAAGCACCTCCACTCGCAGCCCATATCTCTCTGGCACCGGCATAGACCGTCAAGAACAATGAATCACACACGGCTTCCTCTCCACGGTTAAGCCGGCTCACAAGCGATTCCTTATCAAATGGAGACAGACTGAGTTCAACAGATCTCAAAGTGGTATTGATACTATCATCAAGGCTATATTCAGAAAAATATGTGATGTGAAATGTTGTTCCCCAGGTAGCGCCCTCATATTTGCGCCATTCTTTTCCACCGCAACTGCAAAGACACAGAAGCGCACCGACTATGGCAATAGTTGACCGTATTTTATTCATAACAACCAATAATTTCATCACCAAAAGTAGCATATATTTAGCTAAAAACATTATATTTGCAAAAATAGCACTTCAAATTAACTCTAAATACATTACTGATGAAGCACTCTTATCTTTTCTTAGCTCCGGGATTTGAAGAAATCGAAGCTCTGGCAACCGTTGATGTGCTCCGCCGCGCTGAAATGACAGTGACGACAGTTGCTGTTACTGATACT
>CAMWUZ010000066.1 GCA_947177595.1 uncultured Porphyromonadaceae bacterium
TCTTGTCGGAGCTCCTCCCGGATATGTGGGTTATGATGAAGGCGGTCAGCTCACCGAGGCAGTGCGCCGCAAACCCTACTCGGTAGTGCTGTTCGACGAGATCGAGAAAGCCCACCCCGATGTGTTCAATATCCTCCTGCAGGTGCTTGATGACGGACGTCTGACCGACAACAAGGGCAGACTGGTCAACTTCAAGAATACCATAATCATCATGACCAGCAACATGGGCTCGAATGTAATCCGCGATAATTTTGCGGCGATGACTCCCGAAAACCGCGATGAGACAATAGAGAAAACCAAGGGTGAGGTTATTGAGATGCTCAAGAAGACTATCCGCCCCGAGTTCCTCAACCGTATCGACGAGACAATCATGTTCACTCCCCTCAATGAGGCTGAGATTGAAGAGATTGTAGGTCTTCAGATCAACGGCATCAGGAAGATGCTTGAAAGAAACGGCGTTGTGCTTGAAGTCACTCCCGCCGCCCTCAGATACCTTGCCGAAGAGGGTTATGATCCCGAATGCGGTGCACGTCCCGTAAAGAGCGCGATCCACCGCCTTGTGCTCAACCAGCTCTCCAAGGATATTCTGGCGCAGAAGGTTGACAAGGAGCGTCCTATCGTGATCGATGTTGACGGTGACAACGGTCTTGTGTTCAAAAACTGATTATTAACGATTAAATATCGGAAACCATTATGAAAAAGGTTCTTTTCCTTATGTCTGCCCTGCTGGGCTTCGCGTTCAGCTCGTGCAGCGATGAATCCGACCTGCCGCTGGTGGACATCGACACCACCTGCTCGGGTGCGGTGATGGTGGACGGTACGCTTTATGTGGTTCAGGACCAACAGTTCGAAATCACTTCCGTGACTGCGGTTCCTATCCGTGAAGGTAAGAAAGCCGCTATAACCTCGGTGGTATATGGACTCGACGGATGGATTATCGGTTCTACCGATGTGGCTCCGTTCGGAGTCACCTTCGAGCCCGGCACTTTCGCTCCCGGCAAGCATCTTCTCACGATGAAGATGATTATCGCCGAAGAAGGTTGTTCGCCCGCCGTGGGATATTATGCGGAAAACCTGATGGTGGTGGAATCGGCTGATCAGATTCCCGCGCCATCAGACTCCGAAGCCCGAAGCACCTTCAAGGTCAGACCATCTATTCAGACACAATAAGCTTACCATACACAATTACTATTAAAACAGCTCGAGGCTGCGCACAATCGTCAGATTGGGGCGCAGCCTCTGCTTTTGGGGGGGGATATAAAAAGCGCCGGGGCCGTAGAATCACTTCTCCGACCCCGGACTTACATCAAATTAAAAATAAATATAAAGAGAGCTAATATTCAGTCATTAAATCAAATTCTTTAGTCAACTTTCACTTTCACAGCCTTTGCTCCGGGCACCTTCACGATGTAGATGCCTGAGCGCAGACCTGTGGTTGCTACTCTGCGACCGGTGATGTCATACACCTCGCTGCCTTCGGGGGCGATGATGTTGCCGCCTTCGGCGCGAACTGCGTCTGAATCGTCGCGGTCAGAGTCGATGCCGTCTATTCCGGTGGGAATGTAGCTGATGTTGAGGTGAGCCACTTCGCCGGGATATTCCTTGGTGTGCTCCTTGAGGATAGCGAGTACCACTCCGCCGGTCTTGGGCATCTCGAACTCGCCGTTATACATAGTGCTGTTCACGGTGGGAGTTGTGCCGTCGGTGGTGTAGTGGATGGTATATGTACCTTCGGCGAGAGATTCATCCTCGGGAGCGATGGTGATCAGATACTTGCTGTTTTCCTCGTCAAGACGGTGGCTGATGGTCAGCTTGCCGCTCATCTTGGAAGCATCGGCGGTGCCGCCGGTGGTCTGGATCATCACGAACATAGATACTGTCGCGCTGTTTCTGTTGCCCTCCTTGGCGTAAGCATACACGGTGGTCTGCTGAGTGAAGGGAACCGGAGCGGTGTATTCGTTCCAGGTCTTCTTGTCGGTGCTCCAGAAAATCTTGGCGCCTGCGGCAGCGGTCATTGTCACCACGGTCTTGCCTGCCTGCGGGTCAACGGAGAAGTCAACCGGCTGTGCGGGCTGAGCGAGGGTGAGGTTGATGTGGGTGTGGACTGATGCCTCATATCCCGGGCGGATAGCCATGGCGTGGATGTAGCAGCTCTTTGTCACTGCGAATTCCTGAGAGTAAACGTTCCACTGGGCATCGGCGGGAATAGCTTCCTTTTTATCCTTGGAAATCCAGTAATAGATCACTGCGGAGCCGTGTCCGGTGGGAGCGAGGTTTACAGTTGTGTAGGGATAGAACTCGGCTGACACGTCGGGATTATCCGCGGTGCCGGGAATCTGCGAGATGATGTTGCCTGTCACGGTAGCCGCTACGGGAAGAGTGTTGTTGATCTGCTCTACCTTGGTAGGCCAGAGTTCGATCACTCCGTCTGTGCCGAGCATGGCGAAACCGGTAACATTGTAGTAAGCGTTGTCGTCCACCTTGTTGAAATCGAATTCCGGTTCGAGAATATTGTGATTCACACGGATCTCGGCGCCGTCACCCTTGTCGGTCTTGAGAGTCCACTGGGTTGTAGCCTGAGCGTCGGTGCCGTCTGTCTCGATCTTGAGCTCTACGCCCGAGAGCTTCACGAAGCGGCGGGCATTGTCAACGGTGAGGGTTGTCACTGAGTCCGGCTCGATCATGATGTCCTCCTTGAGGGTGCCGGGACGTGTGTCGCTGTAGCCGGTGAAGAGTGATTTGTATTCCGGGGTGATGTGCGCGCCGCGAACGATATTTCTGCCGTTGGTTGCCACGATGTGGGGAGTGATGACCATATCGTTGATATAGCCGCCAACATTCACTTTGCTGAGATCGATAGAGTTGTTCTTTACGTTGATGGGCAGGTAGTGACCCTGGGTGCCGCGTACAAAGAAGTAATCGCCGCCCTTGGCTGCAACGCGTACATTGCCGGTGAAGTGGTATGGCACATCTTTCTGCGCGCCGAGAATAAAGTTGATCACATACTTGCTCTCGGTAAGAGTGCGCTCGAAGTAAGCGCCTGACACCTCGGAGTTGGGAGCACCTTTCGCGGTGGCGAATGCCTTGATGACAGTGTTTTTGCTAATGGTGAAGGGACCTTTGTACAGCTTAGCCGCGCTGTTGGTGCGGGGGTCGGAATCATCGTCGGTGTAGTAGATGGTGAGGTTGGTGGCTCCTTCGGCATCGGCTTTGATTGTCACATTGGCTTTGGTGAGGAAGGTGCCGTTCTCGTTGTCGGTGAAATCACCGCTGATAGTGATTACGGGTGCTCCGGGAGCTACTCCGCGGGGCATGATGTTGTAGTCATCCTCATTGTCATCGGTCGGAGGCACGAGAGCGAACATATATCTGCCGTCCTGACCCTCTTCTATGTCACCGTTTGCGAGCATAACCACGCCTTCGAGGTTGAATACCGCGTTGTCGTCCTGCATCACATCCCATCCGGTCAGTTCTTCAAACACGCCGCCGTTGTTGAACACCGGTTTGCCGGGGATATCGAGATAGTAGTAGAAGCCTTTCTCGCTGCTGTCCGGCACTTTCTTGACCATGACGTCCTCCACTCTGTATCGGAGCATACGGTCTGCATCGGTAAAGCCTGCGAAATCAGCGGCTTCTACAGTAATAGGATCGTTGTGACCCGCATCCACACCCTCCACGCGGCGGATGGTTCTGGTGAAGTCGCTGATGTCGGCGATAAGGTTGCCGTAGCCCGAGCGGGTGGGGATAAGGGCGAAGTTGGTGATGATGTCACCGGGCTTGAGGGTGTAGGCGGCGAGATCTGCCGGCTCCTCCTCTGTGTCACCTTCGGCTACTGCCGCGGGTGCTATCGTAGCCTCTACGCCTGCAACGAGGGTCTTCTCCCAGCCATGCTTGTTATAAAGAAGGATGGAGTGGTCGCTGAGTTCCTGATTTGACAGTTGGCTCTCATCTTCAAGGTTCGTGCGGATGTAGAGATATTTGTCTGACACCTCGCGGATTCGCGCATAGCCGCCCTGCTCTTCCTGAAGGCGATAGTAGTTGTCAGGATTTGCGGCTACGTTGTCAGCACCGGTTTCCGGGAGATTGTCGGTGTTGATGAACAGATCCTTGAAATCCTTGATATTGTCAACACATTTATCGGGGGTAATATCGTGCATGGTGATCTCCACTGTAACAGGTTCTGACTCGATGCCGGTTGAGGTATTAATGAGCTTGAACTTAACTGTAATAGTGGTCTTCTTTATGTTTTCAAACATATACTTACGCAAGGAGAACTTGTGACCTTTGGCTAAGTCCCATTGCGGCTGTGAGTTACCTAACAGATGGTCCTCGTTGTATAAATAAAGTCGGGTAACATTCGGATCAAAGCCGGTTTTGTCAACGGTGAAATCGAGTGCATCGGAAATCATATTCATTTTAATCGTCTCTCCGCTGTTAGCTTCCGTATTTACGGGGTTTGGCGCAAGGAGACGCACGGAGGGTACTACCGCGAGGGGCAGAATCACCGGGCCATATTCCGAAGAGTAGCCTACATAGCCCTTGATGCGGTATTCAACGCCTCCAGCCATATCAGCCTTGATGGATTCGACGTCGTCAACCTTCTGCTCCCAGTCGGGAGTGCTGTTGAGCTGATCTATCGCGGTGAATGTGTTGCCATCCTTGTCGGTGAATGTGTCGTCACCGTTGTAGGTGAAGTGGGAGAAGAATACGAGTTTACCGTAGTCGGCGATATTGAGAGTGCTGACTTCCGTGATTTCGGGAGCGTTAGTCGCTTCAACGGGGTTACCGATGAGGTTGGTATAGTCGATGGTAGAGGTGTTGAGCGAAAGAGCGGGGAGACCTATGCCCTGACCGCGGAGCACACCGGATATGCTGCCTGCCGCGAACTTCTTGCCGCTCCATGACTCGTAATCAGCTTTTTCATCTTCGGTACACTCGGCATTGAGCTGCAACGCGTTGCCTTCGGCATCCTGAAGATATATCACCACAGGTACGTTTGTGCCGTTTGTGGCGTTGTTGGTGGTATATACTCCGGTTACGTACATATCCTTGTCCAGAGTCACCACAGTGCCCTCCGCAACATTGGTCTTAAGGTTGTCAATGCTCAGATCGCTGATGCTCTCGGTATTGATCTTCTGGAAGTCACGGAAGGTTGTGGTCGAGGCATAATCGCCGGTAAAATAACTTTCTGTTGTTTGGTAGAGTTCCTTGAAGAATACTCTGCCGGTGAAGTTATCCGGAAGAGTAATGGTACCGGTTTCCCCAGCCACAGTCCAGTTTTTCGATATATCAGTAGGAGAAGTAAAGGCATCCTTGTCATCAAGCGGAGTTTGTGCAAAAGATTCAGAGAGCTGATAAAGAAGAACACCTGTAGTTGTGTCATTCGCATCTCCTACAACTCCGCCACTTTTCACGGTGATAACAGGCTTGTTTATATAGCCCATAACATTACCGGAAAGCTTGTCAAACTTACCGTCAATATTGATTTTGGGTGCCGCGAAAGTGGGCTTCGCCGGGATATTGGTGCTGTTACTCCTTAGAGTGATGGTTAAAGGCTTATCTTTATTGGTATCCGCGTATGTGGTAACTGAAGTGGTAGCGGAACCGGTTACCGGCATATTGTAGGTCTTAACGTATGACCAAAGTTTGATTTCATTGGTAACTCCGTTATACTGAGGTATGCCGGCGGTTCTGTTGTCCAGCTCCAGTCTCCAGTTATCTTTGGACTCGTTCAAATTCGGATCATATGTCTGTTCATCTCCGTTGTGATCGATATATTTGGTGACGATGTAATCCTTATTGCCATACTCGGTTTCCGTCTTGAGCATGATGACAGGATAGTTGGTGTATGACAATACGCCGGTGACGGGATTATATTCCTGACCCTCGATGGCATTGGTTTTGTCGATATCGATTTCTGGAGCTGCAACACGATTCAGCACGATGTCGAGAGAAAGGTCACTTTCACTTATCAAATCGGAGCTATATGATATAAATCGGATTTTCTTGTTCCAGTTATCCCATGTATCATCGGTAGGCAATGCCGGAGAGATACCGATCTGGGCTGCATCGCTTGCCAAGGTTGCGTTTGCTGGTACCCAACCGGTTTTAGGGTCATTAGAGTTTTTTATATTTGCAACTGCCGTGGGGAGGTTCGCTGTTTCGCTAAAAGTATAGGCTATTCCGGTAGCATCATTGACTTTTTCTGACAACTTGGAATAGTCTTTAATTTCAAGCATACGGTAGCTTTGGGGTTGACCGGTGACAGTGAGAACTTTATTCTCCGTGTCTAACTTATACCCATAATTTCTTTCTTTCCCTTGGGCTGTGGTTGGTTGCTGAAGAGAGAGAATATCTATGGTAGGGACTGCAGGAGGAGTGGGTTCACCTTCGAGATAGGTTATCTTTAGGGATTTGATAGTATATGCTGTTGCTGTAGCAATATTTTGTCTTTTAATAACGACTTCCTTATTATCACCCTTTGGGCTGAAGGTATAAGTGATATTATCAGAGGTAACCATTTCTGTTTTAGTCTCATCAACGGGTAGTAACGCTTTCGCATCAGTTAATACAATCTCCACTTTTTGAATTGTGCCGAACTGGATAGAGAAAGACATCTTGGTTGAGGGTAGTATTTGGAGCTTATTGGGGCTACTAGAACTTCCGGTGGAATATTTCAATGCGCCGTAGGTGCCTTGAGTGTAATTAGCATTAACAGATATTTCTATGGTGATAGGGTAATTGGTAGTAGGGAAGTGTAACCATGATGATCCGGTATTTGCAGTAGTCTTATTAACGACAATTTTTCCTATAGTGAAGGAGGCATTCGTACCACTCATGGCACTACCTTTCTTAGAGGTGTTGTTTGTCAGTGTAGCGTCAATATACTGGGCTCCATTACTCCAGCTGGAGGAAGTAGTCGTACAAGTCCAAGTGGAATTGTTAGCCTGTTCGTACAAGGTCATGGTCTTTGGACTTGGATCCGGTGCGGCGGCGTTGGCGCGTGGTGGGGCGAACAGCAGCACAGCCATTAATAAAAGCAAAAGTTTTTTCATAAAATAATAATTGGTTAGTATTGATTGATTAATAAAAATTGATTCCGCAGGGGTGTAAACGCGGCAAGCCCCACATCGGGCATATGCCGATGCAGGGCTTGGGTATGAGGTATGGGCGGATTGGTTAATCCGCTGAATGTTAATGTATTAAAGCATGGGGGGGGGTAGAATAACAGCCATAGCTCTTGAGCTACGGCATTCCCGGAGTGAGGTATGTAGGATTATAGATGTAGTTGTATTCACGAGATCCTGTATAGAATTACTCTCTATTAGCGCAAAAGTATATAATATATTGTATTCTCCAAGCCGTTTAAGTAATTTTTAACATTTCCCTCACCGTGGAGTAGGGACATCGCGTGCGATGTCAGCAAAGGTGGTGGCGGTGAAAATACCGATAAATCCGGATATATAAAAACTACTTACTGCCAAAGTTTCTCGTCTTGCCAATTACTTGGGAAACCCATCGCTGATACATTTACATTGGGATATCTGCCAAGTAAGGACTTGAAACGAGCAGCAAATGTATTCCGAGGATTGACAGTCTGAAGAAAATACAGCAGAATTGACATTATATAGTACACGCGCTTGGTGTCACCCGGAATATCTATAAATGGCAGATGAGTCCTACGAGGAATAAGTGCGTTTATGCTTAACCTACGGTTCCATAACCTGCTGTGATGAGCGCATATATTGCGTACATAAACTATCGAGTGCAGCCATGACTCCATGATTGTATCTGTAAGACCATAAAATCTTGCTACTTTTCTACGGGCATGACCGGCTTTAAGCCAACGGTACATCATTGACAATGTGCCGAATGAACTAACTTCAAATGTCATCCAGCTTGGTGGAAACTCATTTGAATACCTCTGTTGAAAAGCAACGATTGCATCATCATCACTTCGGCGTAATTCCGCCTCCAGACTTGATAGTAATCCGGCATGACGATTGGTATCTCTGAAATTTGAAGAGTCTTCAAACCAATATATACCTGCCTCATACCCCATTATTAAAGATAGCTGTGTCCTGATGGAAATTTCAATTTTCTCCATCTCCGAGCATATCATCTTCCTAAGTTCAGAGTCAAATTTATAGAGGTTATAAGCTTCATCAAAATTTGCGCCGGGTTTGAAAGTACGAATTCCCGGAAGCCGGAGCGGAGTAAGATAGCTCTTCATTCTGAAAAGACTTATGTTTTCTAGAATGTGTTGCGCTCTGTTTTCATCAGTGAAAACAAGACCTTCTGATTTAAGCAGTCTGATCTGTTCGGTAACCGAGATTTGCGGTTGAATATAGCGTGGTAGTG
>CAMWUZ010000067.1 GCA_947177595.1 uncultured Porphyromonadaceae bacterium
GTATCGGAGTAACGGTTTTAGCCAACCTTTCCCCTCAGATACATGGAGCCAATCCGGATGTAACTTCACCCCTATATAACAGTATTAAAGATAAGGTTAATTTTATTCATGGATCTGTGACATCCCGGGACGATTGGCACAAAGCGCTTCAAGGTGTTGACGTAGTTTTACATCTTGCGGCAGAGACAGGTACAGGTCAATCCATGTATGAAATCGAGAAATATGTGAATGTGAATATCGGTGGTACTGCGATTTTACTTGATATCCTTACTAATGAAAAAACAGATGTAAAAAGAGTTGTAGTTGCTGAATCACGGGCAATATATGGTGAAGGTAAATATTGGAGTGATGAGCTTAATTCTTTTATTTATCCTGATGAACGACCTGAAGCGACTATGTCTTCCGGTGATTTTGACGTTAAATATCCCGGTTGTTCTAAACCTTTGAAACTTGTAGGTACCACTGAGGACTCTTTAATTCATCCCGGTTCAGTTTATGGAATTACCAAACAAGTACAAGGTCAGTTAGTTCACCTTGTATGTAAAAGTATCGGAATTGAATCCATATCATTCCGCTATCAGAACGTTTATGGTCCCGGACAATCATTGAGCAATCCATATACCGGCATACTCTCAATATTTTCTACTCGCATTAAAAATGGCAACGGCATTAATATTTTTGAAGACGGCTTAGAAACCAGAGATTTCGTTTATATTGATGATATTGTTGCAGCAACCATCCTTGGAATGACTGTGCCCGGTATAAGTGGCAACGCATTTAATATAGGAACAGGAGTAGCTACTGATGTTCTTACAGTAGCTAAAACTCTCATTAAACACTACGGAATAGATGTGCCTTTAACCGTTTCCGGTAACTATCGTTTGGGAGATATTCGACATAATTATGCAGATATATCCAAAGCTGAAAAATTACTTGGTTTTACTCCAAAATGGAGTTTTGATAAGGGCTTAGAGCAGTTCTGTAAATGGGTTAACACTCAACCGATTCAGCATGATAAGTATGAGCAATCTATTGAAGAGATGAAGCTGAAAGGACTGTATAAATAAGAATTGGATAATCCAAACGGTAGCTTTTACTTCAATCTATCAGTTTTCATGATTACTCATTACGGTCATCACTTTCGCCCATGAACGTTTTGTTTATATCAAGTTACACAGCGCTTTATGGGGCTAATCGTTCTCTTTTACAATTAATATTAGAACTTAGAGAACGAGGAGTAAAACCAACAGTAATGCTTCCTTATCCAGTTAATGGTGAATCTGAGTTTGCACGCGAGTTAAGAGCTAATGACATACGGTATATAGAAGCCCCTATAAGAAGTGTTAAGCATCCCTCATTTTGGAAAGTTATACCTAATTACCTTTTAGCTATATTTAATTATCCGAAGATAATCAGACTGCTTAAAGGAGAAAAATTTGATATTATTCATTCCAATAGCAGCATTATAACTATTGGGTCCATCTTAGCTAAGAAGCTTAATGCGAAACATGTATGGCATTTGAGAGAATTCGGAGATTTGGATTATCGACTTAGAACACCTTTTTCCAAACGATTCCAAAAATACATATATAGGGGGGATAACCATTTCATCTGTATTTCTAAGGCTATAGCTAGGCACTATTTTAAGTGGCTCGGTAAATCTGATTATAGAATTATTTATAATGGAATTCTACCTGGTGAGCAAAGATTAACTGATTATCATAAAACTATAAACCAAATTTGTATTGTTGGTTATATTACCCCTGAAAAAGGTCAATTTGAAGTAATCCGCGCTATAAACCAACTTGTCAAGGGAAAAAATTATCATAATTTTCACCTTAATTTATGGGGTTCTGCTCAACCTAATTACCTAATCAAATTAGAAGATTACATTGAAAGAGAGGATTTAGAAAAATATGTTTCTTTTAGAGGGCATTCTGATAGGATTTATGAAGAATTGACTAAAATGGACATTGGTATCACACCTTCTTTCAATGAAGCTTTCGGAAGGGTGACAATAGAATATATGATGGCTGGCTTAGGAGTAATTGTATCTGACGGCGGGGCAAATACAGAATTAGTTCAAGATAATATAAACGGTTTGGTGTATAATAGAGGTAATATATCAGAATTAACTGAATGTATTTATAGACTTTGCACCGATGAAGTCTTATATTCAACCTTATCTAACAATGCGAAAGAACTGGCTTTGAATAAGTTTACTTCATACAATAATACCGCAAATATTTATTCATTGTACAAGGATATAAGTAATTCATGATGTTTGATACCATTATTAAACTTACCAATAATATCATCGTACTAATATTTATAGTATATATCATATGGATTCTCTATATAGGTATATGTTCTGTTTTGGTGGCACAAATAAAAAAAAGAAAAGGGATTCCCTTTCATACTTCTGAAACCAATCCTGTAAATTACAGTTTATTACGCCGGTTTATAAATAGATATATCGGAAGTTGTCCGAGGGTTATGGTATATTATACATCTCGCATCCCATCCCATAATATAAGAAAATTCATCTATCGTAACATACTGCAGCTCAAACTCGGACGAAATTCAATAATATATTATGGTTGTGAGTTTAGAGATCCGTGGAATATTTCAATAATGGCTGGCTCCATAATTGGTGATCAATGTATTATTGACGGGAGAACAGGAGTGACAATTGGAAAGAATGTAAACTTAAGTACAGGAGTTTGGATCTGGTCTTTGCAACATGACTACAAGTCTCCATTATTCGGGCTATCTTCTAAAGCGGGAGTGACAATTGAGGATTATGCATGGATTGGTCCGCGAACAATTATTCTTCCTGGAGTGACAATCGGAGAGGGTGCAGTTGTTGCAGCTGGAGCTGTAGTATCAAAAGATGTTCCACCTTATTCACTCGTTGGAGGAATTCCTGCTAAGAAAATAGGAGAACGAACTATAAATCTCAAATATGATCTTGGGGACTCAGAATATGTTCCCTATTTATAGACTTTTACTTTGAATCTTCATATGAACAGAGAGATAAATCATCCATACAAACTTGCCATTAGTATTATTGTATGTTTAAATTTGCTTTCTGCATATCCATTTACTTTCTGTCTATATCTTCCAATTCCGGATGTAAAGATCACTACATTCCTATTTATTTTTATTTATACACTGATTTTACTAAGGTTTAAAACAATTAAACTTCTTCCTTCATTGATTAATCAACTAACGATTATTCAAATATGTTTATGGCTAATTTTCTTAATCATTCAATCGGATGGAGTGTATATAACCAGAATAAGCTACCTTGTTAATACTTACTTAATTTTACTTTGTTTATATCAATACAATAACGGTATTATAAAATTCATTTACACATATAATAACTTGATTTTGTTAATGGCGATTGGGGGGTGCATAATATTTTTTTTAGTTGCCGCCAATCTTATTAATCCTATTTTTACATACTCGAATGTAGATACTCGGATTGGCTATTTCTATGGATTAACATGTACAAACGCAAAGTTTTTCAATTTCATCCGTTATTCAGGCTTTTTTGATGAACCTGGTGCAATGGCTGCATGGGGCATCTATGCTTTGCTACTAAATAAATTCACTCTCAATAATATAAAATTTGAGAATTCTTTATTGGTTGCTTTATGCTTTACTTTTTCAATGGCATATTATATCCAAGCCTTTTTATATATCGTTTTTTTGAAACTAAAAAAGCAACGACAGTTTATCGTTCTTGGTACTATCATTTTTGTCGCTTTTTTAGGCGTATTAAGCACAAAGGGGACTGATCTTGATATTTACAAAATGACTTTTGAGCGTTTTGAGGCTGATGATTCAGGTAAACTTAAAGGAGATAATAGAAGTAATTTAGGGATTAAAGCAAAAAAATATTTTCTTCTCAGCCCTTTGGTTGGTCACGGTCCCACATATATTCAAGATGTTGACTATATGGGAGACAACCCATATGAAACATTAGCCTCTGATGGAATCATTGGCTCTATCATAATCTATCTCCCTCTTCTTATACTTCTATATCCTTTTAATAAACAAATCTTTTTTGCGGTCATGGTTCTTATGGCTGGGTATATGCAACGTCCGTTCCATAACCATCTGATTCATCCGCTCATGATGTATCTTTTCACATTTGCAGCAATTCAATATCGTAAGAAATATGGACACTATAATTCCAAAAATTTCTGTCGTAACCGTCAGTTACAACGCTGCTGAGACTATAGAGGAAACTATATTGTCTGTCATCAATCAGTCCTACGATAAAGTCGAGTACATTATAATAGATGGTGGGTCAACTGATGGCACTGTTGACATCATTAGAAAGTACGCTACACATCTTGCTTACTGGGTTTCTGAACCCGACAAAGGCATCTATGATGCCATGAATAAAGGTATAGACGCTGCCACAGGTGACTATATCAATTTCATGAATTCAGGCGATTGTTTCGCTACCCAAAGAGTTCTTTCAAATATCTTTGAATTAGGCATGCCAATGGATGTTGATGTTATCTTTGGTGATGTTATAAATAAATACTCGTGGGGAATGGTTAAACAAGTCGGGCGTAATTTCAATGGAAAAGAGTCGCGATTACCATTCAGTCATCAATCAGTATTTGTAAAGAGCGATATATTAAAAAAATATCATTTCAATCTTAAATATAAGTCTGCTGCAGACCACGATTTAATATATCGTTTGTATTGCGACGGATTCAAATTCAAACATATTGATCTTTGTGTGGCAATATATGACGTTTACGGAGTATCATCTACCTCAATGCTTAGCTATAGGGAGGTCTGCCATATTAACGGTATGACAGGATTACCATATTATCTGGGGTATGCAAAGGGATACATAAGAGCGTTCATTTTGAATATATTACCCTCCTATGTAATCAGTGCATACCAAAAACTGAAATATAGGTGGTTAAATAAAATCAGTTAGATGAAAATTCTCGTTTTATTTCAAAATACTGAACCCGGAAATGGCGGAGGAATAGAGACTTATTGCCATCAGTTGAAATCATTATTTAAGAATGACACAGATGTAGAAGTTATTCTATCTCCTTTGTTCCCTAAAAAGCACCCTGTTTACCAGCGCAAATACAACGAAAAAGAGTTAACGGAATTAATTCAATCTGTAAATCCTGACATCGTCCACATTAACGGTAACACATCACTTGCAGTTGTTCAAGGAATTAAGTGTGCAAAATCCTTAGGAAAGAAGGTCGTACTCACACCACATTGGCATCCATTTGAATTTATGAACAGAAGATTATTGTCAAAACTCTTTTTTAAAACATATATTCAACCGGCACTACCACAAGTTGATGCAATAATAACAATCAATAAAGATGAGTACATTTTTTTTTCAACTCTACACAATAATGTGAAAAAATTTCCGCATTGGATTGATCATGAGCTGATTACTCATAAGGGGGCACACGTTAAAGATTCAAATACAATCCTTTTCGTTGGTAGATTAGCCGAATTAAACAAAGGTATTGAACACCTCTATTCTCTACCGGTAGGCAAATATAACATTATTTGTGTTGGCAAAGGAGATATCCCTAAACGCGAAGACATTACCGTTATCCCACATATATCAGACGATGATTTAGGTAAACTTTACGCCAAATCTTCATTAGTCGTAGTGCCTTCCCGATATGAAGCATTTTCTTACGTAGCATTGGAGGCCTTAGCTCAAGGTACACCAGTGGTTATGTCCGAAAGAGTCCGGATAGCTGATTTTCTAATACCTGGTAATTCTCATAAAATATTTCAATACCATAATTATTCTGATTTTAAAGCTAAGATTAATGAAGCTATAAATGCTGATTTCAATGTAATTGAAGCTATAAAACCATTTCAAAAAAAAGAAGCTCGGACAAATTACAGAGAACTTTATAAATCTCTAACATAGTTTGATTATGGACTATTCAGTCTTATTATCACTTTACCTTAAAGAAAAATCGGATTATCTTAGAAGTAGTCTTGATAGTATTTTCAATCAAACTGTAACACCAACAGAGGTTGTTCTTGTGGAGGATGGACCTCTTACCCCTGAGTTATATGAGGTGCTTGATGATTTTGAGCAAAAATTTCCTCAATTCAAACGTATTAAGTTAGAGGTCAATTCCGGACTCGGTAAGGCACTCAATGAAGGGCTAAAATATTGCTCATACGAACTGGTGGCAAGAATGGATACTGATGATATCTCTCTTCCAACAAGGTTTGAGAAGCAATTAGCTGTATTTGATAAATATCCCGAAGTGGATATCGTAAGCGCCTGGATAGATGAATTTATTGCTTCACCCGAAAACATCGTTTCTACCCGCAAACTCCCTGAATTCCCATTTGAGATTTACGAGTATGGCAAAAAACGGTGTCCCATAAATCATCCGGTTGTCATGTTCAAGAAAAGTGCAGTTCTTTTAGCTGGTGGATATAGGCATTTCCCTTTGATGGAAGATTATTATCTATGGGTAAGGCTTCTTCTTAGCGGCTCTAAATTCTATAATATTCAGGAAAGCCTGTTGCTTTTCCGTACATCAGATGATACTTACAAGCGCAGGGGTGGTATTAAACATGGAATAGATGAAATAAAATTTCAGTATCGCATACATAAACTGAGATATACAAATCTCGTACAGTTCCTTAAGAATACAATAATCCGATTCACTACAAGGATAATTCCTAACGGTCTCAGAAAATGGATTTATGAGCATGCGTTAAGATAACAAATCATAATAATGCTAATTTACAATTCCTTTTAATGATTCTGTTCCGGTACAGACGGGATGTCAGAGCCGGATTTTTCTCACGAAATATATTTCACAAATATGTATAACAAAGCAATAATACTAATCATCTCTTTTCTTTGCGTAAACTTTATTTTCGCTCAGGTCAAGAAAGTTAGGGTGGAGCCGGCGTTTGTGGCTGCTAAGCTGCTTGATATGGTTGAGAGAAAGGATTATCCGGAAGTGTGTATCTACTACGGCTATGAGCGGGATCCGACTGCTGCTCAGGGTACTAACCGCTTTGTGGATAGCAAAGGCTCTTCGGTTGTTTGGCTTGATTCGCTGACTGAGGAGGCGGATTCAATCCATGAGCTGACATTCCGCACTCCGCAGAGCCTCGCATCTATAGAAGCTGCTCTCACAAAAGTCGGCTATTCCAAAACCACTCAACCAAAAGTAAACAAGCCCTCTATAAACGGCACACGCTACGAGAAGCGAAACAAGTACAGCAACCGCTCTAGGGTTATTATCATTCAGCCCGGTTCACCAAACACTCTCCATCTCATCCGCAAGCGGTAATCCACACATATTCATCCCCAACAAAAAAGCTGCCTTTCGGGCAGCTTTTTTCATTTAAGCAAATCGGGACGTAACCGCCGCGTCCTCTCAAGCGCCTGCTCATGTTTCCATTCGTCTATCTTGGCGGCATGACCGCTGAGAAGCACATCAGGCACACGCCACCCTTTGTATTCGGCGGGACGGCTATACACCGGCGGCGCCAAAAGATTATCCTGAAAGCTATCGCTCAACGCGCTCTGCTCATCACCTATAGCCCCCGGAATCAGGCGCACAACAGCATCAGTAATCGCAAGAGCCGGCAATTCGCCCCCGGTCAGCACATAATCACCCACCGAAATCTCCTTGGTAATCAGATGCTCACGAATGCGGTAGTCAATACCCTTGTAATGACCGCATAGAATAATCATATTTTCAAGGAGCGACATACTGTTTGCCATTTTCTGGTCAAACTGTTCACCGTCAGGCGAAGTGAAAATCACCTCGTCATATCTCCGCTCGCTCAGCAAGCTCTCTATCGCCCTGTCGATAGGCTCTATCTGCATCACCATACCTGCCTCACCGCCAAAAGGATAGTCATCCACCTTGCGGTGCTTGTTTGTAGTATAGTCGCGCAGATTGTGCACCACAATCTCCACCAGCCCCTTGTTTTGAGCGCGTTTAAGAATAGAGCAGTTGAGAGGCGACTCAAACATCTCCGGCACTACTGTCAGTATATCAATTCTCATAATTGTCTAATTATCACCCTTATAATTCCTTATGCTTTCCTCCAGGCTTGTCACAATCATGGCGCGCAGCTCCGGCGGCGAAATCACAGTGATACGCGGACCGTAACTCAGCAGCTCCTGAACGAAATCCTGGGTGAGTTTCAGTTTGAAGGTAAAAATCGAATAATCGTCGTGCACCATCTCCTTCTGACTGCTGTGAAGCGGCAGAGCGCGGAAATACTTTGCCTGACGCGAATCGGTGCGAATCGCAACCTGCTTGGGCTCACCACGAGAGTAAA
>CAMWUZ010000068.1 GCA_947177595.1 uncultured Porphyromonadaceae bacterium
GCACTACTTTTGCGTCTATTATCCGAAAGCGGAATAATCCGCTTAAGAATTAATCAATCACATTTATGTCGCACATCAAACGAATGGTAATAGCGATTTGCGCTATTTTTATCAGTTTTTCCGCTTCATCAGCCGATTTCAGAATCAAAGGTCTTGTCACCGATTCTCTTGGGGAACCGGAAATGTATGCAACCGTCAAGGTTTTCAGTCTCACCGATTCCATCAAACCGGTATCTACCGGAGTAAGCAATGACAAAGGTATTTTTAGCCAAAGCCTTAAGCATGCCGGCAAATACCGCCTGAATGTCTATACTATCGGTAAAAATCCGTTCAATCATGTTTTTGAGATTACTGAAGCTAAACCGGAGCTCGATTTCAAGAATATTATCCTCACAGTTGGTGATAATGAACTCGGAACGGTTGAGGTCGTTGCATCCAAACCGCTTGTATCGCTTGAAGTGGACCGAATCGGATATGACGTTCAGGCTGACGATGAGGCTAAGACTTCCATGGTTGACGAAATTCTAAAAAAGGTACCTATGGTGAGCGTTGATCCTGATGGTACTATAAAAATCAACGGCTCCACCGATTTCAAAATTTACAAAAACGGACGTCCTAACAACTCCTATTCCCGCAACGCCAAAGATATTTTCAAATCGCTTCCGGCAAATATGATTGAAAAAATCGAGGTTATTACCGAACCTGGAGCAAGAGAGGATGCCGAAGGTGTAAGCGCTATCCTCAATATTGTCACTCTCAAAAATACAATCACAAAGGGTGCGATGGGAAATGTCTCGCTATATTATTCATCTCCGGGCATTCCTAATCCTAACGTCTGGTTATCTGCCCAGTACGATAAAGTTGCCTTGTCATTCTACGGTGGTTTGAATGTCACTACACGTCATTCAAGTAAATCAAACTCTGAATCAGAGGCGGTTTATGAACAGACCGGAAATGTTCTCAAAAGTTACGGAGAATCCTCATATACAGGAATTTTCGGTTATTGGGGTCTGGAAGGAAGTTGGGAAGCAGACACTCTCAATCTTGTCACTTTTGAATTCGGTGGTTACAACTCCCGCAGTAAATCCAATTCAAATAATATAACTGAAATGTGGAACGGTAGTGATCTACTGTATAAATATAATTCCATATCAAAGAGCGGTCCCGGCGGCTGGGGAGACCTGAACGGAAGCATCAACTATCAGCGTTCAACACGCACAAAAGGCGAGACAATCATTTTCTCATACCGCGTTTCAAATGAAAGTAACACTACAAAATCCGAGGTGAAATATGATAAGGACGGCTTTATAATTCCATTCAACTATAACGGTATCATCTCTGATTCAAAATCCTCCGGTTGGGAACATACTTTTCAGCTTGACTGGACAAGACCTTTTGGAAAACATAACACAGTTGACATAGGCGGTAAGTATATCTATCGCGATAATCATAGCGACACAAAACGTGAGTATATTGACGATCGCCGCGATGACACTGAGTTCAAGCATATCACAAGCATCGGAGCTCTTTTTGCCGACTATCGTCTGAATCTTGGTAAATTCGGCGCTCGTGCCGGAATAAGATATGAGTTTTCTCACCTATCGGCCAAATTCCCTGACGGTAAAGAAGATCCATTCTCGGCAAATCTCAGTGACTGGATTCCTAATGTAGGTCTCATCTATAATCCCAACCGACAGAATTCTCTAAAACTATCTTTTGGCTCACGCATTCAGCGTCCAAGTATTTATTACCTCAACCCGGCAGAAAATGTTACCCCAAACTCAACTTCTTCCGGTAATCCCGACCTTGAGAGTGTACGTAAAAACTCTCTTACATTTCAATACAATCTGATGAAGCCGAAATTCAACGTAGGTCTCACTGCAACATACAATTTTTCTACAAACGACATCATTTCTGTTATGTACACCTTAGGTGACCACACTTACTCCACATACGAAAATGCCGGAAAGATGAAAAATGCCTCAACAAACCTATATATGAACTGGAGACCCACAACCAAAACATCATTCATGATCAGCGGCGGACTCCGATATAATTATGTAGAAAAGCCTGCGAGTGAACTTCTTCCCCGCGAATCGGCTCATGGCTGGGGTAATAATTTCTACGGTAGGTTTGCTCAGACACTTCCCTGGGATATCAACCTTTCAATCTATGCCAACTCCTGGTTGAGTCCCAAAGGCTTAAACTCTAAATTCAGAGCAACAGGCTGGAGCAACATTTATTACGGACTTGATTTACGCAAATCATTACTGAAGGAAAAGAGACTTACGGTGAGTTTAGGTATTTCCAATCCGTTCCACAGCAAGAATCCCGGATACGTATCATATAGCTGGAACGAAGGATATCACAGCAAGTCATTCTCTCAAAACAGATATATGACCCGAGTAACTGTAGGAGTAAGCTACCGCTTCGGTAAAATGACCACCAGTGTGAAGAAGGTAAATAAATCCATTGAAAATGATGATGTTATGGGCGGTGGAAGCGGAAACAGCGGAGGAGGCTCATCACAGGGTGGTGGCAACTGATGGAATTAGATAGCGAAACATTAGACTGGATAGATCTCAACGCCAAGGCAGATGCCTCGGCGTTGAGACTTAAATATGCAGGCGATTCTCAAAAGAGTTTCGCCATTTTGCAGATAGAATGTCGGAGAAAAGCCGCGACCAAGCTGAATGAAACCCTTGCCTGCCGGGAGTTTATTTTCCCCACCTCACTATCCGCGGAGCAATGTACTTCGGATATTCTTGCCCACTTTCACGCATCATTAGTCAAAGGTGATTCGGTACTCGATATGACCGCAGGACTCTGCATCGATGCTTTTAATGTAGCTCGTGAGGTACGCCATATCATTGCCATTGAGCGCAATGAAATACTCACGGAAGCGGCGGAAACCAACGCGGAAGCACTCGGTATAAACAACATTGAAATTATTAACGCCGATAGCGTGGGATGGCTACAAGCGACAGATCGGCGCTTTGACACAATATTTATAGATCCTGCCCGCCGAGGAGAAGGAGGGAAAAGAATCTTTGCTCTAAGCGATTGCGAGCCGGACGTTGTTGAACTCCTGCCACTGATCCGCCAAAAATGTTCGCGATTGATTGTTAAAGCCTCTCCTATGCTTGACATTTCGAGTGTCATTTCTTCACTCGGCTCAGAAACTACAATTTATATCACAGGCTCCCCTACCGAATGCAAGGAAGTTGTCGCAGTGGTGGATTTCGGATCTTCAGCCATCCCGTCAATAAATGCTGTTACTCTCTCATCTACTGTTGACAGCCGTTTCTCTTTCACCGAGCAGGAAGAACGTGAGGCAATTCCTTCATACAGCTATCCTATGGCAGGTATGTATCTGTACGAACCATATCCTGCCGCTATGAAATCCGGGGGATTTTCGCTGATGTCATCACGGTTCGGCGCTTACAAACTTGACAAAAACACTCATCTTTATATTTCAGAAAAAACAATTGAAAATTTTCCCGGCGAGAGATTCAGAATACTTGAGGTACACCCCTTCAGCAAGCAGGTAGTTAAATCTTTCACTGAAAAATATCCCGAAATAAATATCAGCACGAGGAATTTCATACTTAAACCGACTGAACTTGCTAAGAAACTGAAGATTAAAGAAGGTGGAATATTGCGTCTCTTTGCCGTTAAAGCACTAAATGAATTGTGTCTCATAATTACCGCTCCTGCGGCTGATTAATAAAAAATTCTTATCTTTACACTCGATTATGGCAGAAGAAAGAATTTTAGAGGACGAGCGTCTGACTGAGCGATTGAAGGATCCCGCTCAGAGTCGTGCCGCTTTCACTGAGGTTATATCAAGATATTCACGCCCCCTCTACTGGCAGATTCGTAGAATGGTGCAGAATCATGATGATGCCGATGATCTCTTGCAGAACACATTTATGAAAGCTTGGAGCAATCTGGATGCATTTCGCGGTGATGCCAAGCTCGGAACATGGTTATACAAGATCGCAATAAACGAAAGCCTCACATTCCTTGAAAAAGAAAGGAAACGCCTGAATATCTCAATTGACGATGAAGCCCGTCCGCTTATAGAAGCTATTGAAGCCGACCCGTTTACCGATGGAGATGAAATCAAGCGCAAGCTCCGCGAAGCAATTGCTACCCTGCCTGAGAAACAGAGACTTGTATTTAATATGCGGTATTATGACGAACTGAAATACGAGGACATAAGCAAAGTGCTTTGAACTTCTGTCGGAGCACTAAAAGCATCCTATCATCTCGCCATAAAAAAAATTGAGCAATATTTTGAAGAAACTGATTAAACCATTACCCTTAAATCGTGTCTAAAACCACAAAACAACTTATGAAAGACAAAATAGAACATAGCCCGATACTGGAGAAGGTTGACCATTCCGACGGTATGACTGTTCCCCCCGGATACTTCGCTGATTTTGCGAAGCGTATGGAAGCGCAGATACCGGAGAGAGTAGAACTTGCTCCCCCTCAGGTTCGCACATTTTGGCAGAAAGTCAGACCATACGCATATATGGCGGCGATGTTTGCCGGAATTTGGTGCATGATGAATATGTTTAACTTATTCCGACCGGCATCAACCATCCCCTCCACCCTCCTTGCCGAGGCTTTCTCCGATGATAATTTTATGAGTGATTACTATCTCGACAATTCATATGACTCTGAGTTTCTTGATCATCTTTATGAGTCAGGATACTCACCGTCCGAGATTTGCGAAGTATATTAACCGGAATTCGTAGTGTCATGATTACAAGAGTATTATTAGCCGCTGTAATGATTGTCTCATCACTGACAGTCACCGCTCATCCTCAGCATAAAAACGATATGAAAGATAGAACGGAGTGGTTTAAAGAGATGGGCAAGTATAAAGCGGAGTTTATGGCATCAGAGCTGAAACTCACTGACGAGCAGAGAAAGAATTTTATTCAGCTCTATCAGGAAATGGAAAATTCCTCTTCAAAAATGGCGAGAGAAACACGCCAGCTTGAAAAGCAGGTGAGACAGAAAGGTGATGCCGCAACAGATACCGAACTTGAAAAGGCTGCCGAAGCAAGAGCTGAACTGAAAGCAAGGCAAGGAGAGCTGGAGAAAGAATATTTTGCGAAATTCAAAAAAATTCTTACTCCAAAGCAGCTTTTTAAACTCGGAGACGCTGAAAAAGCATTCGCCCGCAAGCTGATGGAATCTAACCGTAAGCACAGGGAAAGGAAATAAATTATTAATAAAACTTATCGGCACGGATTACTGAGACAACAAAAGTCTGGTAATCCGTGTTTTTGTTATAGGTTACATATAATTATCATGAAAAGATTATCCAATATCATTGCATTTTTAACGGCAATTGCCGCGCTTACCTTATCCTCAACCATAATGGCTAAAACACCTGATATCACCTCACCTGATTTCGCTTTTCCTGCAAAAGTACGCAAGGATGCTAATATCCGATTCGCTGCAGCAATGAAGCAAGGCAATGACACTGAAGCGCTCCGCGCACTCGTGGATGCGGCACTTGCTCAAACTTCGGTTGCTCCGGACTCGGCAGGAAACCAGGCTGACGGAATTGAGAAATTCGCGCAAAATTGCAAGAATGATGCCGTAGCGTCACTTGCTTACCTGTTCTGCGCAAAAATATATGATGACATTTACACTGCAAACCGGTGGAATTACGACAGGAGGACTCTGCCTCTGCTTCCGCTTGATGAAAACATTCAGGCTTGGAGCGGAGAACAGTTCCGTTATAAAATCAATAACCTTTGCGACTCGGCAACAACCTGTCTAAACAATATAAAGAAAGTGCCTGTCACAGATTTCAAAACTTTGGTAACGGTTTCGTCTGATGCACGACCTTTCTTCCCAACACTAGCCGATTTCGTTGTTTCAAAAGTAATCGGGTTTAAAACCTCCATGCTGACGGGCAATGACCGGTTGCCTCTCGGAGTATTGAGCCTCAACGCCACTCCCGCGTCACTCAAAAAGACTCGTCCAGAAATTTTTGCTATCCTGAATTTATATGATGAGTTGATTGACAACAGCAGAAGTTCAACAGCACCGTTCCTGTACTGGACTGTTGAAAAACTTGATTTCATCAGGGACAAAGTTTATTATAGCAATGAAATGGACACCGATTATAATGATATATTGAAGGCACTCTTCAATAAATATTCCTCATCACCCTACTGCACGTTGCCACTAAATGCTCTTGACATGGATATTGATAAAGACAACATCAAGGAGAGCAAAGAAATATACGGATATGTAAAATCAACTGTAGCAAAATATCCGGATGCCCCATTAATCAATTGCCTTAAAAACACATTGGCTCAATGGTCAAGGAAGAGCGTCGAGATCACTTACAACGGTTTCCTTTCTCCGGGGGGGACACTTAACGTGAAAGTATCAGCACAAAACACTACTGCGGCACAGCTTACCCTGTACCGTCTCCCTGACAACTTCGTAGATCTCAACAATTATGTGAGAATGAGTACGGGAGCGGTAAAAATCCACACAAAATATTTAAGCTTTTCTGGAGAAATACCGTTTTATAGCTCTGATACTGTGGGATTCACTATTGACCGTCCCGGAAGATATATTATAGTTCCCTCATTCAGCGGTGCGTCAAATTCGCGCGAATCATATCCGGTAATACACGTTTCCGCACTCAGTGCTGGCTCTTTTACCGGCGATAAAAACAAAGTAGTGGTAGTCGAGCCTGTTTATGGAGCACCTGTTTCCGAGGCGGAAATCATAGGATTCAAATGGAAAGGGAACGCTCATGAAACCAAGAGCCTCGGAAAAACTGATTCCAATGGCTTTACAATCATTCCCGCCAATTTCTCCGGCAATATCCGTCCGGTAAAAGGAGCGGATAGATTTGCCGGCACAACATATGTACATGATAACTATAACTCCGGGCACAGGACTCATTCATTTGTCAACCTGTTCTGTGATTTACCCATATATCATCCCGGAGATTCCGTGAACTGGGCTTGCGTAGCATACACCGCCATAGGCAACAAAAAAGAAATTTTGAGCGGAAAAGCGCTTAAAGTGATATTCTTTGATGCCAACCGCACTCCGATTGACACTGCTACAGTCACTACTGACGCACTCGGACGTGCGTCAGGCATATTCCAGATTCCCGAAGGACTTCTTACAGGAAGATTCACTATCCGCGCTACAACTGTGGAGAAAGATATTGATGCACAAGGAAATATGGGTGTTATGGTGAGCGACTACAAGCTGCCGACATATCAACTTGAAAACCTCATGGTTGAAAATGACACTCCCGACAAAGGCAGTACCACCCTTACCGGAATTGCAAAGACTTTTTCCGGAGTGCCTCTCGCAGGAATTGCTGTACAAATGGATATTGCGTTAATGCCAAACTGGTGGCGGGCTGCCGGGGCATCTGAAAAATTTTATTCAGATGAAGCAGTGACCGATGCAGCCGGACGATTCAGATTCATTGTAACGAAATCAGACTATGAGCTTGCTCCGAATACCGCCGGTGCTTTCTCGGCTAATTTTACTGCAACGTCAGCAACCGGTGAAAGTGCAACCGCACATAAATCATTTACCCTCGGCACAAAATATCGCATTATAGCCAATATTCCCGCAGATATAGATATTTCCGCACCTGTACGTCTTAATGCTTACGCAGCAGATGCAGAAGGAATGCCGGTAAAAGAACCCGTAAGATTCTGTGTTGTTGCAGACAAGGATACGGTTTTGAGCGGCGAATTTGAGACAGGTAAAACTGTTGATCTTTCGGCACTCCCCTCCGGCGTTTATACCTTCATGTTCAATGCCGACAACGCAACTGCCGAAGGAATAAGCAATATCGCCGTTTACCGGCCGGATGACGCGATGCCTCCAAGAAAAACAACCTTATGGATACCCCAAAAGAGTGTCACAGACGGCTCATCGCTGCTTGTCGGCACATCCAACAAAGTCACAAACGTGCTTTACACCATAGTTTGCGAAGACAAAACAATCAGGCAGGAGTGGCTCTCATATTCACCGGGAATGCACAGGCTGGAAGTAAACCTCCCGGAGAACATCGAGGATGCCCAACTCTGGCTTTTCAGCCTTGCCGACTATAAAAGCACTACCGAAAGAATCAGAATTGAGTCACGCAAACCCTCCAACAATATTTCCGTCACGACAGAAACATGGAGAGACAGACTCATTCCCGGTTCACAGGAAACTATTACCTTTAAAGTAACAGGCGCAGACAGTGCAGGAG
>CAMWUZ010000069.1 GCA_947177595.1 uncultured Porphyromonadaceae bacterium
CATCTCATGGTTTTCTCAGGACCTTCAACTTTGGACGTGGCAAATAGGCCCACGTTTTCTGTTTTATAAAAATCGCTGATGGGCCGAGGCGAACAAAAAGGATTCTATGAGAATCAACAAATTATCCATTTTCATCTGCGCCCATGCGCTCTTGGTCACAACCTCTTGTGCAACGTTATTCACCAAGAAAACCCAAGAGGTTAATTTCAAAGGTGTCCCTGGTACGACAATTATCGACAAGGACAAAAACAAAGTAGTCACCGAAATTGGCTCAAACGGATTCGCTGTCGGAAAATTCTCAAAACAGCTTAAGAAAAAGAAAATTGAAGCGCGAAAAGATGGGTATCAATCACGCGACTATGAAATGGGCACAAAAATCCAGGGGTGGTTTTGGGGTAACATAGTGTTCGGTGGCATTCCAGGCATGGGAATTGATGCTGCTACCGGAAAGATGATGAAATTCTCAGACAAAATGATTGACCTCACCCTGACTCCGCTCCCCGCGAAAGAACCGGTGGCAGAAACCATACCTCCTTATTTGCCTGAAGAACGGGTTTCACGAGAAAATGGGGGCGCAACCTCAATGGAAGATACAGTTATTCGCTGGTTTGTTGATTCCGATCCTCGTGGTGCCCGCATCTTCTGGCGAGTAATCTCAAATATACCTAACGAGGTGAAAAACACAAACGAATCTTATATGACCACAACCCCGTTTGAAGAGACACGTGGCTTCTCCATTCCCGGTCTGACATATGAAAACTCACGAAATGTCACCATTGAAATCAAAATTTCAAAGCGTGGCTATGAAGATCAGGTGAAACGCTACAATGTGCGTCAGGCTCTCGATCAGCAGGAAATCTCCGGCTT
Organism: uncultured Porphyromonadaceae bacterium; assembly: GCA_947177595.1. GTDB lineage: Bacteria > Bacteroidota > Bacteroidia > Bacteroidales > Muribaculaceae > Paramuribaculum. The sequence continues at coordinate 868 of CAMWUZ010000069.1, forward strand.
CTTTGAGTTAGTGGAGAAATAAACAAATTATTGTTTGATAATAACCAGTAAAATAAAACAATGAAACGAGCATTAAAAAACATTTTCACCTTTCTCACTCTACTGACGGTGACAATCTCTGCATCGGCAAAAGATCCGCAAATTACTATTCAAAGCGATCCTGAAGGCGCACAGGTCTATCTCAACGATGTGTTGATAGCAACTTCTACTCCCGCCATTGTAAATCTTCCCAAAAAAGTTGTCACTAAAAATATGCAGTTTCGTTTCGTCAAAGATGGCTATGAAACAAAATCAGTTGTAGTGCAATACACAAAAGACCAGTTGAAATATAACCCAGTGGTAATGTGTACAATGAAAAAAATTGCTCCCGAACGTCCTGCGTCTGCCAATGACCCCACGGTCACAAGGAATCAGTCTAATCAACGTGTTGACCGACAAAATGGTGGTGCGACAGACATGGAAGCTACCATAATTCGCTGGTTTTTTGACTCAGACCCTCGTGGTGCCAGAATCATGTATCGTGTGATTTCAAACGTTCCCAACGAAATCAAAAACACAAACGAAACATATCTGACAACCACGCCTTACGAAGAAACTAGAGGATTTAATATTCCCGGCCTCACTTATCAGAATTCACGAAACGTTACAATCGAATTCAAGATTTCAAAGCGTGGCTATGAAGATCAGGTGAAACGCTACAACGTGCGTCAGGCTCTTGATCAGCAGGAAATCTCCGGCTTCTTCGAACTGGTTCCCAAAGAAACAGAACCGGTCGAATAATTCACCATTCACCCATTTATATATCTTCAAAAGGCGACACTCACCGCGTGTCGCTTTTTTTGTATGACGGGTATGTGATACCCTATATTTCGCCAGCCCCGACCTGAAAATCATCTGATTATCTTATAAATCATATAAGTTTTATAAATCTTATAAGAATTAGTATCCTCGTGATTCCTTGCGAGCCTTTGTCATATTTTCTTTTAACCCTCCGGAAGATAAGAACTCAGTTTCCAATCTTTTCAGCACTTTAGTAAGCATAGAGTCAAGTTGGCGGATTTGTGTAATCATGATATTAGCTACAGTTTCATCAGAGCGTTCTCTGCATTTCTCCACAAAAACAGATGAATCGTCTATTTTGATACAGAATTTTCGGGTTTTATCCGTCCGCTCGTCATTAGGTGTCCATATTTGTAGCTTATGTTGGCGTAAAAAATCTCCATAATCTTCAAGTAACTCTCTGAGTGACCCTCTTGCTATACCGAGCAACTTTATACATATTTCTGAGGATATTGTTCCATCAACAACCCCTTCCACAATGTTCTGTTTACATGAGCGTGCAGCTTGCCTCATCTGATCAACCGTACGCGAATCACGAGGCAGAGCCCTCAAGATAAACAACTCGGTTACATCGCATATAATCACAGACTTCTTATACACGTTCCAGTTGGAATAATCACCGGCAATTTTCAGGAAGGATTTCATTAAATCGTGAGATAATACTCTTTATTGGGTTATTGACCACAAAGTTACTTGAAATTCGGATTATGAATCTTATAGAACTTATAAATTTTATAAGCTGATACCTTAATACTTGCGTGATAGTGAAATTATTACTACTTTTGCAGTCGCAATAAGTACAAGCAATATAAAGTCTAACTTATTAAGTAAACAAATCTTTTATTATTAACCACTTAAATGACTGAAAAAGTAAACATCAGCCCGGTTGAGGATTTCGACTGGGAAGCCTTTGAAAAAGGCGAAACCAAAGGCGAGAAATCTCGCGCAGAACTCACCAAGACCTATGACGAGTCTCTTAACACCGTCAAGGACAAAGAGGTGATCGAAGGCATAATCATTGCTCTTAACAAGCGCGAGGCGGTAGTTAATATCGGCTATAAGAGCGATGGTATCATTCCTATGAATGAATTCCGCTACAATCCCGACCTCAAGGTAGGCGACAAAGTAGAGGTTTTCATTGAAAATCAGGAGGACAAGAAAGGTCAACTTATCCTTTCTCACCGCAAGGCTCGCGCAGCACGCTCTTGGGAGCGCATCAACGAGGCTCTTGAAAATGACGAAATCATCAAGGGTTATATCAAATGCCGTACAAAAGGCGGCATGATTGTCGATGTGTTCGGTATCGAGGCTTTCCTCCCCGGCTCACAGATCGACGTCCGTCCTATCCGCGACTACGATATCTTCGTAGGCAAGACAATGGAATTCAAGGTTGTGAAAATCAACCAGGAGTTCAAGAACGTGGTTGTGTCTCACAAAGCTCTTATCGAAGCAGAGCTTGAGCAGCAGAAGAAAGAAATCATCGCCAAACTCGAAAAGGGTCAGGTGCTCGAAGGTACTGTCAAGAATATCACCAGCTACGGTGTGTTCATCGACCTGGGTGGCGTTGACGGTCTCATCCACATCACCGACCTCTCCTGGGGCCGCGTAAATCACCCCGAAGAGGTGGTTGCTCTCGATCAGAAGCTCAACGTTGTTATCCTTGATTTCGACGACGAGAAGAAGCGTATCGCTCTCGGTCTGAAGCAGCTCCTTCCCCATCCCTGGGATGCTCTCGATTCAGAGCTCAAGGTTGGTGACAAGGTGAAAGGTAAAGTAGTGGTTATGACCGACTACGGCGCATTTGTTGAAATCGCTCCCGGTGTCGAGGGTCTTATCCACGTCAGCGAAATGTCATGGAGCCAGCACCTGCGCAGCGCTCAGGATTTCATGAAGGTTGGCGACGAAGTGGAGGCCGTTGTTCTCAACCTCGACCGCGATGACCGCAAGATGAGCCTCGGAATCAAGCAGCTCAAGAATGATCCCTGGGAAAATATCGACACCAAATATCCTATCGGAAGCAAGCACAAAGCTAAAGTGCGCAACTTCACAAACTTCGGCGTATTCGTTGAAATCGAGGAGGGTGTTGACGGTCTGATCCACATCAGCGACCTCAGCTGGACCAAGAAGGTTAAACACCCCAGCGAATTCACCCAGATCGGTGCTGAAATCGATGTTCAGGTTCTTGAAATCGACAAGGAGCAGCGTCGTCTGTCTCTCGGTCACAAGCAGCTTGAGGAAAATCCCTGGGATGTGTTTGAAACAATATTCACCGTAGGTTCCGTTCACGAAGGCACCATCACCGAAATGGTAGAGAAGGGGGCAGTCGTAGCACTTCCCTACGGAGTTGAAGGTTTCGCTACTCCCAAGCACCTCGTCAAAGAGGACGGCACTCAGGCACAGGTTGACGAAAAGCTCAACTTCAAGGTGATTGAGTTTAACAAGGACAGCAAGCGCATCATTCTCAGCCACAGCCGTATTTTTGAAGATGAAGCAAAGGCTGAACGCACCGAGACCCGCAAGGCAAAACGCGCTGCCAAGCGCGCTGAAGAGGCTCCGGTTGTTTCCACTCCCATCGAGAAAACAACTCTTGGTGACCTTGACGCTCTCGCACAGCTCAAAGAAAAACTCTCTGCCGAGTAATTCCGGACAGAAGTTGTAATACAAAAAATCGGGCAGTTCCATACGGGCTGCCCGATTTCTTTATTTTATAAGGTGGATTATCGAGCCAAGTGGGCGGGGCGGAGAACGTAGGGGAGTGGAGCGCGGAAGCTGAGCGAGTTGTCGGCAGTCACTCTTTCGATTCCTTTTGCCGCCTCAGCAGCTGTTGCGCAGCTCTGTGCGATCACATAGTAGCCGGCGTCTCTGGTGGATACCACGCAGGCATTCTCATATCCGGCGGCAATAAGACGCGCTTTCATCTGCTTGGCATTGAATAGCTGACGGAAGCGTCCTACCACAACATTGTATTTCTGCAGGGTTTCACGTGTCGCGCCGCCGTCGGCAATGAATCCTATCGGTTCGGTGTGCATCATCAGGGTGATGCCGTCAACAACCGTTTCTTTCGGGGCGGCAAACTGCTGGAGTTTGGCGGTGGAGCCGTCCTCATCCGCATTCTCCTGTTTCTGCTTGGCGATTTCGTATGCCGCTCTGTAATTAGCCTCGGTGGTTTTACATCCGGTAAAGGCTATCGCCGCTATTGCGGCAGCAAGGTATATCTTTTTCATCTTTCAATTAATTTTCCAAGAGTTATAACGTCTAAGTCGCGTATATTTCCTTTGTCGAGGGTGAGTTTTATGAGGGTGCGTTCGCGCTGCCATCCCTGGTGACCAGCCGCGCCGGGGTTGATATGCAGGAGCCCCAATTCCGGATCAGGCATCACTTTGAGTATGTGGGAGTGACCGTCAACCATCAGCTTGATATCGCCTTCGCGCAATATTTTTTTCACGCCCGGCGAATAGCGTCCGGGATATCCGGCGATGTGTGTGAGCCAAACCTTGACCTGCTCCACTTCAAATTGAAGCACTTCGGGGCACTCTCGGCGCACCTGTCCGTGGTCAACATTGCCGCACACTGCTCTGACCACCGGCGCGACCGTCCTCAGCCGTTCGAGCACCGAGATGTCGCCGATGTCTCCCGCGTGCCATATCTCGTCGCAGTCAGCGAAATGTCGGGCAAACCGTTCATCCCAGCAAGAGTGGGTGTCGCTCAGTATTCCAATGCGTTTCATTTGTTTTATTTTCCGATTCTGATCAGTCTGAGATAGTCGATAAGCACATCAGGCGAGGTGCTTCGTGGGTATAGCGCGGGGTCGTATGATACAGTGATGTGGTTTTCTCCTTTGCCGAGGGTGAGAATGAGGCTGTTTGAGAATGCTGATGAGAGCCACCAGCCATCACCTCTCGCGGGAAGGATGAAAGTGCCAGCCGAGGTGCCGTTTACGGCTACTGTGCGGATTGCGCACGCATCTCCGGCTTCAATCGCTCCGTTGCCGTTCGCGTAGCATATGCGCGCCACATATTGCGCTGAGTCGGGTATCTCGCACACAAAGTCAATCGAGGAGTTGGCGCGGGGTGTGCTCTCCACATATCTGAAAGCCGGGCGCCAGTCGCGGATATATGAGGTACCTCCCGGTGCGAAATCCTCAGCCTGAAGGGTCTTTATGCTTCCTCCGGGGGAGTAGAAATACGGGTCGGAGGAGAATCCTATGATTTTGCCTTTAGCCACAGGAATCACGCAGATTTCGGCAAATTCATCGGTGTCGTGAATGTTGAACATGGTGGAATCTATTACCGAGTGGAATATGCCGTTGCGGTAGAGGAGATATGTCATGTCGCCGGGAGCGGTGTTGATTCTGCAAATCCGTGATGAGAGAGTTTCGATTTCAGGCACCGGCGGTGTCCAAATCTGCTCATGGGTGGGAATGGCGCCGTTTTTCAGGTCATTGTCAGCCATGGTGATTGTGACGGTGTGCTTTCCTGTGACCGACGGGTCTATTCTGTGGGTCTGCTGCACCTTACCGTCTATGGCAAAGCGGCTTATTCTGTTTCCGCTTCCTTTTATTCTCAGTGTCAGCTCGGTATCGCGATACCTTAGCCCATTGAGCAGAATGCCTTCGCTTAGGAATTCAGGCACAACCGGGGCAAACTCCATGCCGTCCGCAGTGAGACGGATTCCGGCGAAGATTCTCATGGCGCACATACTTATCTGCAGAGCTGCCTCCGGATCGGAATTGCTGCCGAAGCAACGCGCAAGCAGGGAGGCGAGCGCCGCGCGTAGAATAGCGCCGTTGCCTCGCTTTGCCGCCGCAAGTGCCCACAATGCCTGCACGCGCGGATAGGCGAGTGCCGCGCTCATCAGCGGTGAGCCGGCGGGTGAGGGGTAGAAGAGAGGCATACCGTGGGCAAACCAGGGGGTGGAGTCGAGAATCTTGTCAGCCATCTCCGGGATAGCCACGTCGCATAGTATAGCGAGTGGCTGTGCGGCATTGTCGGCTATTCGCGCCGGAATCGGAAATGCTCCGGTGTATAGAAAGCGGTTGTACATACCTGCGTCCGGCTGCCACAGCCGGATATTTATCGCGTGGGCAAGAGCTTCCGCGGCGGTTTGCCACTCCTCATCAGCCGGCATCAGCTTCGCTAAAGCTCGGTATGCTCCTACACTCACCACATTGCTCATCAGAGTGAACCGCTCATAGCGCTCCACCTCATTCATCCATCTGGGGAGATATTCATCTGAGTCCAGATATGTTGATGGCGTGCCTTGGAATAGCCTTTCGCTGCCGACGAATGCCACCGCCTTCTCCATTTCAATGGTGAGCCTGCCGATGCGGGCGACATATTCAATCCATTCCCTACTATCCGCTGCGAATGCCACTTCGGCAGCAGCCATTGTCCAAAGTCCTCTTCCGGTATATGCGGGAGATTTTCCCGCCACGATAGAGTCCTGCACCAGATCGGCAAGTTTCTTCCGGCATCGGTCGGGGTCGATAAGAGAGAATAACTCAAGACAGTCAAAGAGATGTGGCTGTGCGGTGTCTGAGAGAATGCTGTGGCATATCTCCATTCCGCGGGCAAATGCCGCGTCTATCAGCGGAGCGGATGAGGTGAAAACCGGATAGCCGGCAGGTATATAGGGGTAGATAGTATCGCCTTCCGAAATGACGAGCCCGGTGTCTGTGGCTCTCACGGAAGGTATTCCCGCTACCGTTACCGAGTCTTCGTTTACACTGATAGTGCCGTTGTCGAAAATCATTTCGGTAGCGGTGTCTGCTCTGCGGCATGAAAAGAAGGTTGTGGCTCCCGCGAGCGCGAGTGCCACAACCTTGAATGCTTTGAGTATATGTGGTCTGTTATTCACAATGTAGCCGAACCTGCCGGGTGTCAGGCGGAGTTATTTATCCTCTGTACCTCCGGTCTGTGCCAGTACGGCAGCGTCAAGGCTCGCAATCGCGGCGATATTGACAATATCGCGCACGGGGGAGAAGACGCTCGCAAAGTGAACGGGCTTGTTCAGTCCCATCTGTATAGGACCTACGGCATCGCCGAGTCCCATTTCAAGCATAACTCTGTATGCGGTGCTCGCGCTGGCGAGATTGGGGAATATCAGTGCGTTGACATCCTTGCCTTTGAGCTTTGTGAAGGGGAACACCTTGTCGCGCAGTTCGGCGTTGAGAGCATAGTTGATGGTCATTTCGCCGTCAATCGCAAGTTCGGGATAAAGTTCCTGCATATTTTTGACAGCTTCGGCAACCTTTCCGCACTCTTTGTCAGCCGCCGCACCGAAGTTGGCGTAGGAAACCATCGCCATAACAGGGGTTTCGGCGAAATATTCCACTGCATTTCTTGTAAGACGGGCAATATCGGTGAGTGTTTCCGAGTCGGGATTCTTGTTGACCTGGGTATCGGCGATAAAGAAAGTACCTTTCTTGGTGGTTATTACATGGAGTGTGGCGAAATGGTTGTAGCTAGGTCTTATTCCCACAAATTCCT
>CAMWUZ010000070.1 GCA_947177595.1 uncultured Porphyromonadaceae bacterium
GACATATATAACCCCGCCCTTCCCGGCTCCCGCTTCGGAGTAACCGCCGATATAATAGGCGAAAAGTTGCCCGACTATATAGAGGGACTTCATTTCCACGCTTTGTGTGAATCTGACTCACATGACCTTGAGAAAGTTTTGAAAGCCTTCGAAAGTCAGTTCGGTCATCTGTTGCCTCAGGTGAAATGGGTCAATATGGGTGGCGGTCATCTGATGACCCGCGACGGATATGACATCGGTCATCTCATCTCCCTCATCAAGGATTTCAAGAGCCGATATCCGTGGATAGAGATAATTATGGAACCCGGAAGCGCCTTTACATGGCGGACGGGTGATCTGCTTGCCTCAGTTGTGGATGTAGTCGAGAATCAAGGTATCAAAACAGCCATTATAGATGCCTCATTTGCCTGTCATATGCCCGATTGCCTCGAGATGCCGTATAAACCGGCAATTACGGAGAGCGTTGAGGTTTCGGAGGGCAAGCCGGCATACCGCATAGGAGGCAATTCCTGCCTAAGCGGTGATTTTATGGGTGACTGGGCATTTGACAGACCGCTCAAACAGGGCGACAGGCTGACTTTTGAGGATATGAATCACTATACCACCGTGAAAACCACTATGTTTAACGGTATTTCGCATCCCTCAATAGCGCTTGTCAAGAGTGACGGAACTACGGAATATCTCCGTAAATATGATTTCGAGGACTATAAATCAAGAATGTGCTGATGGCAAATCCAAGATACTCGGTGATAGTGCCGGTCTATAACCGCAATGATGAGGTTGCCGACCTGCTGGAAAGTCTGAACAATCAGACCGAGCGTGATTTTGAAGTGATACTTGTTGAGGACGGCTCCACAATCCCCTGCACCGATGCCGTTGAGAAATTCGGCGGTAATCTTGACCTCCATTACTATCACAAGAGCAATGAAGGCAGATCTATAGCCCGCAATTACGGCATCGAGCGTAGCCGTGGCGATATGCTCATATTTTTTGACAGCGACTGCGTTATACCGGAGGACTATTTCGAGAAGCTATCCAAAGCGCTCGGCTCCAAGCCCCTTGACTGTTTCGGCGGACCTGATGCGGCACACGAATCATTTTCGACGGTGCAGAAAGCAATCAATTTCGCGATGACCTCTTTTCTGACCACCGGCGGAATCAGGGGAGGAAAAGTGAGCCTGGAGAAATTCACTCCCCGCTCTTTCAACATGGGGTACAGCATAGAGGTTTACAATACCACAGGCGGTTTCCGCGAGATGTTTTCAGAGGATATCGACATGAGTATGCGTATCAGAAATGCAGGTTTTAAAATCGGATTGATCAGAGATGCGGAAGTATTTCACAAGCGTAGGATCGATTTCAAGAAATTCATGCGTCAGGTATATGTTTTCGGAATGTCACGCATCACCTTGAAGCTACTGTATCCCGATTCCCTGAAAGCGGTTCATGCTCTCCCGGCGGTTGCCGTTGTTGCAGGAATGGCGTGCATCCTACTCGCTATTTTCCTATCGCCGTGGTGGTTACTCCCGATTGGAATCTATCTTGCCGCAATCTTCATTTCAGCTCTCGCAAGCACGAGGTCACTCAAAATAGCGGTACTGGCAATACCTGCAAGTGTAATCCAGATATGCGGCTACGGCTGCGGATTCCTGAAAGCATGGTTTACAAAAATAGTTCTCCGGCGCGGTAGAAATATCGAGGAGGAGATAGAGATGCGTCGCGGCAAATAACACCAATGGTTAAGGAATATAAAGATATAGAATTTACCGGACGTATAGCCGATCTGAGCGAGGATGACCGTCCGCGCGAAAAGGCTATAAGGCATGATATCAGGTCACTCAGCAACGCCGAACTGCTTGCAATCATTCTTGGAGGGGGCATGCAAGGTAAATCGGTGATGGATCTGAGCCGGGAAATGCTTTCCAAAGCCCATAACAGTCTAGACAGCTTGTCAAGAATGCGAATCAACGAGATGTGCCGCGCATTCAAAGGTGTCGGTCCGGCAAAGGCAGTCAGCCTTGCAGCCGCATTTGAGCTGGGTCTCCGGTGCCGTGATGAGAAAGCCAAGGCGGAATGTACAGTCAGAAGTTCCAAGGATGCCTATAATTATATACGCGGACATCTTGAGCGGCTTGACCGGGAGGAATTCTGGATTCTGACCCTATCACGCTCCAACCGTATTACGGGTGCCGAGTGTGTGAGCCGTGGGGGAACCGCCGCAACAGTAGTAGATGTCAAACTGCTGATGAAAATGGCGGTTGACCGACTTGCCTCCGGCATAATCGCAGTTCACAATCATCCGAGCGGCAATCTTCATCCGAGTGCTGAAGATGACAGAATCACAAAGAAAATCAAAGAAGCCGCACAAATACTTGATATGCGCCTGCTCGACCACCTGATTATAAGCCCGGACTCATACTACTCCTATGCCGATTCCGGAACTCTGTAAATCAGAAGCGCACGCCGGTGATGAAGGATACTGAGGGTATGCTGTTAAAGAAAGTGAAGCCCCTGGCAAAATACGAGTGCCCTTCAAAGTTGCCTATTATCGCGGCGAAAAGGCTCCGGTGGTTATAAACCACTGACCCATTTACTCTTATATTTGCGGAAAACATATCTTTCTTACCGTCAGTAGTACCTTCATAAGAATGTTTGTAACCGATTGACGGGAGAACAGTTGCATTAATCAGCCATGTGCGCGGTTTCAATACCCAGTTATAGCCGTAGCCGGCGAGCACATCATAGTCCCGGTAAAAGAAATGATAGTCGGTTTCCAGTTTGGGCAGATATTCAAGCATTTGTGAGGGAAGCCCCGAAAAATCTATTCCAATCTTCTGACGGTCATAACTGAACCCTATCATCCATGTACCGGCACTCTTGAGCTGGTATCTGGAGAAGTTATACGCCGCACTCTGAGAGTATTTTCTGTGATTGAAAAAATAATAGATGTTTGCGGACAGGGTCTCCTGGGAAATGTCATTGAACTTATAATCCAGGGAACTACCGTCACCGGGGCGATAATCTCCGAAGTGGGTAATTTTGGTGCCGCCGTTTGCCTTTGAGTAGTTTATCCCCGCCGAGAAAAGCCCACAGACGAAATTGAAGTTGAAACTCCGCCGCAAAGATGTCTCCCCTCCGAAAATGGCATTTGCATCCCAAGTGTAACCGGTACTCACAGCCATGAAACTGATATGCGCACCCAAATCACTGTAGAGGTTGGATCGGATGCGCAGATAATTTTTTGATGAGAAAAACATTTCATTTCCGGTAATCCAGTTATAGCTTCTCGCCATAGCTTTCCACTTCTTACCGGTGCCCACCACATAGGTGGAATCATAGTCATTAAATGTCTTGTCACCCCAATTATAAACATTCACACAGAATCTTGCGAATTTCGGATAATTTATACCGGGATGGTTGACATCGAAGTTTGCCGCTATGAGCTGCCTGACCCACGGAAGCCTGCTGAATTCAGCCGAATCAACAGGATTGGCAGCACAGATGCCCTGCGCTGCCAACAGTATGAGAATGAGTATGGCTGAATGCCTGAATTTCATTAATACATAGGAGTGAAAGGTGCTGTAGGCACAAGGAGCTTATTGGCACAGCCAACTGCATCCGCGGCATTTGCAACCGTCAGTTTCAGCACCGGCGCACCTTTTCTGAGATCACACTTCTTGAGATCCACATATATCACTCCGAGATGAGTGACGGGTTCAAAATAGTAGTATTTATCTCTAAGGTTTGCAAACGAACGCCACTGGGTTGATGAAACATTAGGCTCACCGTTAACAGTATAGTGATAGGGCACCGACACATTCATGATAATACTTCTTGCAATAGCCACTCCCACAGATGCATCGGCTGTTTTTTCAACATTCTTCTCAAAGAAGGAGGCTCTGACAAAACGATCGGGACTCTTGACTGTACCGGGAAGCATATTAACACCTCCGATACCCTTCCAGTAGTTGTTGATTGCAAGCATCTGAGGATAGGGAGGGTCGTTGGTGAACACTCTAACAGAATCAGTATTGTAAATCTTGATATTGCCGTGGTCAAACTCAAACACCGCACTGTTGCCCTGAGCGTCATTCAGCGCCCAATGGAGAGTAGATACCGTGCCACCGTCAAATGTTGCTCCTGAGATGGTGAAGTCTTGCTTGGCAAGTGCGTCACACGCCTCCTGTGTAGTAGCGAAATTATCGAGAATCCAGGCAACGAACACAGCCAGCGACATTGCGGGTCGTCCTTCTGTCTCAGGGTTGACATATACTGTGCCTTTGCAGAAAAGCCCGTTTACAGAAAGACCTTTTTCGTTCATGCCTTCGGTAATACCGCCATCATAGCTGACTGCATAAACAGCTCCATATTTAGATGTCCATTTAACGGCGTCCGGGGTCACATTACCCACCTTCTTCATACCCTTAGGATAAACATACAGGTTGGTGGGAATAGGTGTTTTCCAGTCAAGCGATCTGCCCACGATAACGAGCGAGCTATCGCCCTGGTAGGAAACAAGTGAACAAGCCGAGGAATCAACCGCGGTAACTGATGCAACCGCGAAGGTTGCTGCTGCAAGTAAATTTTTCAGTTTCATAAAGCAAAGGTACAATGAATTTTTAACAATTCAACGCTTGCGGGGCTTATATGGTTCTGTTATTTTTGTAATAATGTTGATGAGGAAGATAATTCATGTTGATATGGATGCCTTCTATGCATCGGTTGAGCAACGCGATAACCCGGAACTTCGCGGCAAGCCGATAGCGGTAGGACATGAGAGCGGACGCGGTGTTGTTGCAGCCGCGAGCTATGAGGCACGTCGTTTTGGCGTTCATTCAGCGATGCCAAGCACCTGCGCACGCCGAAAGTGTCCGTCACTGATATTCGTCGAGGGGAGAATGGATGTTTACAAAGAGGTGTCCGCCCAAATCCACGATATTTTTCACAGATATACAGATATCATAGAACCTATCAGTCTTGACGAGGCTTTTCTGGATGTTACTGAAAACAAGCACGGAATAAATCTTGCCGTCGAGATTGCCCGGAGAATAAAAACGGAGATAAGAAGTGAGCTGAACTTAGTGGCATCGGCTGGAGTGAGCTACAACAAATTTCTTGCCAAGATAGCATCGGATTTCCGCAAACCTGACGGATTATGCACCATCCATCCGAACAAGGCTCAGGATTTTATCAGCGGTCTGCCGATAGAGAGTTTCTGGGGAGTCGGTCCGGTAACGGCAAAAAAGATGCATGGTCTGGGGATTCATACCGGAAGTGATCTTGCCAAATGGTCGGTAGATCTGCTTACACAGACTTTCGGCAAGACGGGACAGATATACTATGATTTCGCGAGGGGAATAGATAACAGACCTGTAGAGCCGAGCAGAGTGAGAAAGTCACTAAGCTGCGAGCATACTCTTGAAACAGACATTCTTGATATAGACCAATTGTCGGTGTTTCTGCACGATGCGGCGGAAGACCTTGAAGGTCGCATACGCCGGAAAGGGTTCAGCGGATGCACCCTCACTCTCAAACTGAAGTTTTATGACTTCACAAACATCACCCGCAGCATTACCCGCGATGAGGATTTTAAATCGGTAGAAGACATATATTCATGGGGTCTCCGGCTACTGAAGGAAACCGATCTCGCACTGCGCCCGGTGAGACTTATCGGCTTGGGGGTGAGCAATCCACATAAGGAGAAGGAGGAAGAGGTGTGGCGACAACTCACTTTTGATTTTTATTAGGGACTGATTGAGGAATAAATATTAAATTTGCGACAACAATAAATAACAGAAACTGATATGAAATATATAGGTGCGCATGTGAGCGCAAGCGCCGGGGTGAGTCAGGCTCCCATAAATGCAGCAAACATCGGAGCAAAAGCGTTTGCTCTCTTCACCCGTAATCCGTCCCGCTGGAACTCTCCCGTCATAAAAGCAAAGGAGGCAGACGCATTCAAGGAGAACTGCGAGAAATTCGGTTACTCTCCCGCTCAGATTCTGCCGCATGACAGCTATCTGATAAATCTCGGCGCACCCGATCCTGAAAAGCTGGAGAAAAGCAGAGAGGCATTTCTGGATGAGATGCACCGCTGCGAACAGCTCGGACTCACAATGCTGAACTTTCACCCCGGCAGTCACCTCAAACTTATGGAAACGAATGAGTGTCTGGATCTTATAGCCGCTTCTATCAATCTCGCACTCGCTGAGACAATGGGAGTTAAAGCGGTTATTGAAAATACTGCCGGGCAAGGGAGTAACTTAGGTTTTTCCTTCGGTCAGTTAGCCCACATTATAAATAAGGTGGAGGACAAGGAGCGTGTGGGAGTATGCATTGATACCTGCCATACTTTCGCCGCCGGATATGATCTGTCCACTCCCGAAGGCTACGCGGCAACATGGAGCGAATTTGAGCATGAAGTAGGATTCAAATATCTCAGCGCCATGCATATCAATGACTCCAAGAAAGGGGTTGGCAGCAGAGTTGACCGCCATGAATCGCTCGGACTCGGTGCGATAGGCAAAGAATTTTTCGAGATGCTGATGCGCGATCCGCGTATGGATAACATTCCCCTGATTCTTGAGACACCAAACGAAGAGATTTGGGCTGAAGAAATCAAATGGCTCTACTCACTCGTGCCGTCAGAAAGCAAATAAGCTGTAAGTAACGCCAATACCTATGTACGGCTGAAGCCCGCGAGGGGTTGCCGCCGCACCTGCCGACACTCCGAAATGCCATCTCTTGGAAACGGCAGGCACAGTTCGTGTCACAATTGAGCGTGGAATGTAAATGTGAATTGAATCCAGATTCGGCTCTATCCCACTTATGTATGCGTCATATAATTCGTCTGAATACCGGCGTGAAACCATATCCATACATGCTGTAACGGTATCACAGGCAGAATCCGGCTTTACCTTAAACTGACGTGACCCCACCTTTTTCTCTGATACATATCGGGGAGTTATGACAGTTACCGTGTCATGGACAAGCAGTGTATCGGTGTGGCAATATGTTTTGTACCGGGTACTGCCGGAATTATGCGTGATAAAATATCCGGCTATAAAGCCGACAATTATGCCGACAAAAAGATATGTGATTTTCATAGTTAAAATTATGTGTTTTCAATGATATTGGCACAAAGATAATATCTATTTTGCAAATACACAAATCAAATACCCGCACCGTATCCGGTAATTTCTCTGATCTTCGCATAGTCAAAAAAGAGCCGCATCAAGTTTAACCGATGCAGCTCCTGTAACCAATATCTTGAGGATTGATTATTTTGACGCGCGTTTGCGCTCTATCTCATCAAGAATGATTTTGCGAATGCGGATATGATTGGGAGTAACCTCTACATATTCGTCTCCCTTAATGTATTCCAATGCTTCTTCAAGGCTGAATACTACCGGGGGAATAATTTTTGCCTTGTCATCCGCTCCCGATGCACGCATATTGGTGAGTTTCTTGGATTTGGTAACATTCACAACAATATCGTTGTCTTTGGCATTCTCACCCACAACCTGACCGGCATAAACCTCCTCCTGAGGGAATATGAAGAATTTGCCTCTGTCCTGGAGCTTGTCAATAGCGTAGGCGTAGGCGGTTCCACCTTCCATTGCGATAAGAGAGCCGTTTGTACGACGCTCTATATCACCTTTCCAGGGCTGATATTCAAGGAAGCGGTGAGCCATGATAGCCTCACCGGCAGATGCGGTGAGCACATTGTTTCTAAGTCCGATAATACCTCTTGAGGGTATATTGAATTCCATGTGAACGCGGTCGTTTTGAGTTGTCATGCTCACGAGGTCACCCTTTCTGCGGGTAACCATATCAATCATTTTACTTGAATATTCTTCCGGCACATTGATTGTGAGGAGCTCAACCGGCTCACATTTACGACCGTCTATCTCTTTAACGATAACCTGCGGCTGACCTACCTGAAGCTCATAGCCTTCACGGCGCATGGTTTCTATAAGCACGGAGAGATGAAGCACTCCCCTGCCATATACTGTCCAGACATCCTCATTGTCCGCTTTGGTAACCCGGAGGGCAAGGTTGCGGTCAAGCTCCTTGATGAGACGGTCGCCGATATGACGGGAGGTAACGAACTTGCCGTCGCGACCGAAGAAGGGACTGTCATTAATCGTAAAGGTCATGGAC
>CAMWUZ010000071.1 GCA_947177595.1 uncultured Porphyromonadaceae bacterium
TTCGAACGTGTCGCGGTTGATAGCTCTGGAGCGAAGGCGGTTTCTATAAGTGTAGATAGTGTTGAGAGAAAGTCCCATGAATCGGGCTATCAGCAAGCTGTCTTCAAATCCTAGTCTCATGAAAGCGAGTAATCTGAGATCGGTTGTCAATAAATCAGGCTGAGTCTGTACCAAAGGTTTATCCGGCTGTAGGAGTTCGTTCACTTCTTTAACAAAATCGGGGTATGCGTGAAGAAACGCGCGATCAAATATACTGTAAAATGTTTCTGACTGTGATTGTAATATCTCTCCTGATTTTAGTGAGGATATGATCTCGTCGATTTTGCCGGATTTTATTTTTTTATGCACATAAGTCTTGTAATCATCCATTTTTTCAATGTAGATTGCGCTCATGTTAAGGAATTCCCGGATGTATGTGGCTTTCAGCTCTCCTAAATCAACCAGTTTTTTCTTCAGATTCTCGATTTTGTCTCTGTCGCAGTTGCGTTTGTGATTCAACCATATCGCTAATACAATAAAACCGACAAGTAATACAACAAGAATACAGATTATAACTCTGGATACAGTGGTGGTTCCTCGATAGCGGTCCGTGATCTTCGGAGAAAGAGACACTGCTTGAGAAAACCTCATTCTGTCTCCTGAGCTCAGTGCGTTGTCAAGAGCGGTTTGCAGTAGTTTGTCTGCCTGTTTGAACTCACCGTCAAGTATGAGTAGGTTTGCGAGAAGTCTGGCTCCGTTTCCTATCTGAAATCCTTGGGTAGCATCATTTTTCACTGCATTGGCGAAGTGAATGATTGCTTCATCTTTTTTTTCTTCCTTCAGATATATGACTCCTATAAGCTCCTCGCACCATGTATGATATACGCTTTCCGGCGGATTGTGTTCAAGCGCGTCACTCGCCAGGGCGAGTGCGCGTGCCTGTCTGCCGTCAAGCAGAGCGAGAATCGCCTCCACATAATTATATTTTGGGGTGTCTTTCTCACTTAATTCCAGATGGCGTATTGCGCAATTCTTACCTTTTTGCAGATATACTCCTGCTTGTTCGGCTGATACATATGAGGCGAAAGCGAGATATAGTCTGCTGCCGGCTGCATAATACTCCCTCAGGTCTTCATGAGTCATACCAGCGGTGTCAATTTGCTCGAACATAGTGCTTGCGCGCTGAATATCTCCCTGAAAAGTGTACATTGAAAGCCGGTTTGCCTGATATTGACGTCTTGCCGACTCATTGTTCATCTCTTTTGCCCACTCTTCGGCAAGAGTGTAATATTTGATTGCTGAATCAACATTGACCGCCGTGAAGCTAAAAGCGAGTTCCTGAGTGGCTTTGAGTCTATCATTGCCACTGGCATTTGCAATGATGGTGCGCAATGAGTCTTCGCGATGTTCTCTGTTCTTTATGGCACGCGCACGGTTGCCCAGAGCCTTGTTCATCGCTGCAAGTGAATTTTTCACTTCGTCATTGGCAATAATTTTCTGGCAGCTACATAATGCTATTAAGATAGCAAGAAATGGAGCAAATAGTCTTTTCATTTTTGGTTTGGCGGTTTTTTGTCAGGAAAAGCGTGAGGCTTTTTCTTTTTAGATTTGGTTTTACAAATGTAAGTAAATAATATTGAGTTGGTTCAAATAGTCTTCCCCAAAATATCTATTTGTACCCTTATTGGGTACAAGTCCGGGGTGAAAATATTTATACACACCTTTAAATCGTTTATACTTTTCTATATTTTTTATTAGGGAATTAATGGAGTAATCACCTTATAATTAGAATTCTATGTTAAAATAGTTTTGATAGGCTATTTATATTGGTTATATTATGTTGCATACATTTTCTGCCGAATCTAATTTTGTATTGTAGCCGGGTGAAGATTACCGGTTACCCAAATAGAAGGTGATATTTGAAGTAAGAAGTGCATAATAGTAATGTGTTTTATGTTAGGTTTGGCAGTCTGAGATTTTTCAGACTATAAATTAAGCCGCTCCGGGAGGAACGGCTTATTTTATATGTGATTGTATTTACTCCGGCGAATGAATTACAAGATCCAGAAGTGCTCGTCGCGATATGATTTTTATTTCAGTGTTGTTAAATTCAATCATTCCTCTGTCCCTCATCCGTTCAAGCGTGGATAGGAAAGAACTCCTCTGAACACCGAAAAGGCTGTATAAATCTCGCTGCCTGCACTGTAACTTTATGTCTTTACCTCCCGGTTGGGTAAGTGCGATAATCCAGAATGCTATGCGCTCTTCCAGGGCACCGGCTGCAACCGCGAGCACACCGTCAACGGCTTTCTGGGCGTTAACAGAAACCATATTCAGATAGTTGAACAGGAATATCCGATCAAGATTCAATATGTCGAGGAAGTCCTGTTTGCTCACCTGCACTATTGCCACGGTATCGATAGCTATGACTTCAACCGGGTAGCGGGTATCTCTGCCAAACAGAAAGTCCGGGCATATGACATCCGGCGCTGTGAGGGTTTGACTCACTTTAAATCTCCCGTCATTGTTTGATGCGATAGACCTCACGCTGCCGTTTATAATGAATTTCAAGTGAGTGCACTCATCGCGGGCTTCGATAACTCTTTCTCCCGGCAGGTATTTCAGAAAATGAAACTTAGCTTTCCCTACGATTTCAGATATTCGTGCCAGACTCGCCCCTTTGAAAAGAGGCAGCTCAAGAAGAATTTCATACATACTATCCATATCACTTGACATTTGATTATTAAAACGATTAAGACAGCCCTTGTTTTTTACTTTCTCTTTTTTCTTTATAGTATAGTTGGAGAGAGTTCACGGTGTTCTGCCATGCGATATATGCCGCCGGACCTACAGAACTTACCGGATTAAGGTAAGTCAGAGCCATCCATATTGCAAGCACTGTGTTTTTCTGACCCAATCCCTGGGCACCGGCTATTTTGTCGCCGAACCGTGCTCCGATTTTGCGCCCTCCATAAAATTGTAGTCCGCACATCACTCCTGCAACCAATGCTATGGTAATCATTACCGGAATTTTGCCGGGTGGTTCGCTCATCACGAAGCTGACAGCCCTTCCGACAACGATAAACAGCGACACCGCCCAGATGTAGAAGCTCCAAGACTGGCGTTGGGCAATCGTGCGATGTGCTTTCGGGCTGATACGCATGAGCGCCAGTGCGCAGACAAGGGGAGCGACTATCAGGGGAAATACTTTGATCGCAATATCGCGCATGGACACTGCGAAGTCCACGTTGCCCCCGTTTATCGCGCTGAAAACCAGAGGAGCGCTAACCGCAACAGTGATATTGCTTGCAAGAGAATACGCTATCAGCCTCGGAACACTGCCGCCAAGCATTCCTGTTATGACGGGGGCAGCCGTGGCGGTTGGGCAAAATACACATATCATCGCTCCCTGGGCAATCTCCTCACCAAAAGGTAGCAGCGCGAAATACACGATTGCTGCTCCGGAAATCTGTGCGCCCAGAAGTGCCCAGGTCATTCCGGTAAGTCTCAATTCTGCCGGTTTTACACGACAAAAAGTGATGAACAGCATAATGAATATAAGATAAGGGGCGGTTGGCTCCAGTAATCCCATATAATTATGAAGCAGGATTCCACAAAGCATTGCGCCCGGCAATATCCATGGTTTTATCCGCTGTAATTTTACCATATGTTTCATCTCGGTGCAAAGTTAGCAATATTTGAATAAAATATTCAGGTTCTTTATCACCTCTATATCATTATCCCGCAAATTTTTATATGATCGATGGCATTATTTCCTACCGCAGTCTTAAACCATTTCAATCATTTTCAGTCTATATATACGGATGTTGAAAATAATAAACTAATCATATATGACTACTACATTCAGGCGCCGTTTGGCGGCACTTTCATGCATCGCGTTATGCGCTTTATCTGTAATGGCTTACAATATCAGAGGAGTTATATCCGACCCCGATGGAGAGCTGCTCCCGGGGGCGACGGTCAAACTCCTTGCCGCGCGCGATTCGGCATTTGTTCAGGGTGTTAAGACCGCAAACAACGGAACTTTCAACTTCAAGGACGTTTCAAACGGCAAATATATTGTCCAGACCGCCTATCTCGGCTATTCTACCGATCATCGTAATGTGAATGTGAAGGGAGCAAATGTCCGTCTTGACACTATATATCTTTCGGAAAATGCACAGGAGCTTGGCGAAGTGGTAGTAAAAGGAGTCCAGACCGAGATTAAGGTAATGGAGGATACGATTGAATATAATGCTTCTTCATATAAAACTCAGCCGAATGCTGTTGTTGAGGATCTTCTCAAGCGCCTTCCCGGTGTGGAAGTCGGCTCCGATGGTAAGATAACCTCAAATGGCAAGGAAGTTAAGAAAATACTTGTCGATGGTAAGGAATTTTTCAGTGACGACCCGCAGGTCGCTTCAAAAAATCTCCCGGTAAATATGATTGACAAGCTCCAGGTTGTTGACCGCAAGAGCGACCTTGCCAGAATGACCGGAGTGGATGACGGAGAAGAGGAAACCGTCATAAATCTCACTGTTAAGAAAGGTATGAAAAATGGCTGGTTCGGTAATGTGGAAGCCGGATATGGTACGCAGGACAGATATAACTCTAATTTTAATGTCAACCGTTTCTGGAATGACAATCAGATTACTCTACTCGGCAATTTCAACAATGTCAATCAGCTCGGATTTACCGATGGCAACGGTTCCCGATTCCGTCGCTTCGGAGGCTCGAACGGAATAACGACCTCGCAGGCTCTCGGTGTGAACTTCAACATCGGCAATAAGGAGATTCTCAGAGTAGGAGGTAACCTGATGTACAGTCATACCGACCGAAATACTATAAACGAAACCGAGCGTGAATATATTCTCTCACCGCAATACGCCTCCATCAATAAATATACCCGTGACAAAGGGCATAATTTCCGCGGCGATTTCCGGGTGCAATGGAATCCTGACTCATTCAATTCGCTTGATTTCCGTCCGCGGTTTTCATATAATATAAATGATTCATGGAGTCTTGATTCAACCTTCACCACCTCGAGCGATGCGCTCCGCACTGCTATCAGTCGCAGTTTTAATGACGCATCGTCAAACGGTAAGTCGCTTGAATTTGGTGCAAATCTTATCTACAACCATAAATTCCGTGCGAAGAGAGGACGCTCTTTCTCGGTGAATGTGAGCTACAATCACTCGAATGTGCGTGAAGATGAATATTCCTACTCACGTAATATATTCTATCTCTTCAACGACTCCACGGATATTTATGACCAATATACCGACAACCACACATGGAGTGATAATGTTGGTGGACGACTCACCTGGACCGAGCCTCTCGGCGATTCGAGAAACGGACGCTTCATCAAATTCGCATATCGTGCGAGCTACAGATGGAATAATGCTGACAAACTGGTGTATGACGCTACCCCCGGTGAATATGATCCTCTTGGCGGGATTATCGACTATGTGTATGAGAATCTCAACGAAAATCTCAGTAACCGTTTCCGCAATGATTACTTCAATCAGGATGTGCGTCTCAGTTTCCAGCAGATAACCAGTAAACTGAATCTCGAAGCCGGCGCCTCTTTCGTGCCTCAGATGAGTAGGAGCCTTGATCTTATAAATGATGCGCGGAATATTCCCGAGAGATGGGTGCTTAATTTTGCCCCGTTTGTCAACTACCGTCACAGATTCAGCAAATCACGTTCATTAAATGTGCGATATAACGGTCGCTCGGCTCAGCCTTCCATCAGCCAGTTGCAGCCTGTTCCTGATATGTCCAACCCCATGAATATCGTGTATGGTAATCCGGACTTGAAACCCTCATTCACCCATTCGATGAATTTGCGCTTTCAGGATTTCAATCAGCAGAGTCAGCGCTCGATAATGCTTATGGCTAACGCATCCGTTATGCAGAACTCGATAATCTCGATTGTACAAAGAAATGCTGAGACAGGTGCGCAGGAAACCAGATACAGAAACATAAGCGGAATCTGGAATGCCATGCTCGGAAATATGATTTCGATGCCTTTCCGAAATAGATACTGGCAGTTCTCAAACAATCTTTTCATGAATTTCAGCCACGGGATTGGTTATACCAATGGAGAGAGAAACAATAGTGACGCTTTCAGGCTGAATCTTTCACCAGGTATTTCATTCCGTCCCGAGAATCTGGAATTTGATCTGCGTCCCAGATACGGACTTCAGACCACTCATAACAGTGTGAATGTGAAAAGCAATCAGACCGTTCACTCATACGGCGGTTCATTCTCGGCATATTATCGCACACCGATAAATATAATACTTGCCAGTGATGTCTCATTCACTGCCACTCAGGGATATTCGGCAGGATTAGATAGAAATGAATGGCTTTGGAATGCCTCTATTTCATATGAAGCTCTTCGTGATCGCTCCCTCACTTTTGCCGCGAAGGCTTATGATATTCTTGACCAACGAAACAGTATAGGTCGAACATCTTCAGCCAACTATATAGACGATGTGGTAAATAATACGCTCTCGCGCTATATAATGTTCTCTGTAGGCTACCGGTTCAATACTTTCGGCAAAGGCAGGCAGCCTGCCAGTCGCAACATGGGACCCGGCGGACCCGGCGGACCCGGCGGTCCTCACGGAGGTAGAATGGGCGGTGGCGGTCGCCCGATGTAAAATATTTGATTCGATTATCCGGCAGCCCGGACTTGAAACCAAGTCCGGGCTGTTTCTATAAATCTTATAAATTCTATAAATCTTATAGTCATATAAAAAGTGAGGCGGCATAATTTATGCCGCCTCACTTTTTATATCTTAATATTATTTCAGTAGATCCTTAACTGCGTCGTTGGGAACCATCTGTTCCTGAAATGTATAGGCGCCGGTTTTTGCGGATTTCACCACTTTGATGACTTTGCTGTATGTGCGTCCTTCACCTTTCTGAAGTGATGCGACTGTTTTCTTTGCCATATCTCAATAATTATTTGATTTCTTTATGAACAGTTACCTTCTTGAGGATAGGATTGTATTTTTTGAGTTCAAGACGCTCGGTGGTGTTCTTGCGGTTTTTGGTGGTGATGTAGCGAGAAGTGCCGGGCATTCCGCTGGCTTTGTGCTCTGTGCATTCAAGAATCACCTGTACTCTATTTCCTTTAGCTTTCTTTGCCATGGTTCTTTAGAATGAAATGAGTTTAACATTAGTGATGTAGCCTTTTTCAGCTGCTTCCATCAGGGCTGCATTGAGACCTTTTTTGTTGATGGTCCTCAGTCCGTTTGCGGAAAGGGTTAAGCTGATCCAAGCCTGCTGTTCCGGCCAGAAGAATTTTTTGGTGAACAGGTTTACGTTGAATTTACGCTTGGTGCGGCGCTTTGAGTGGGAAACATTGTTTCCTACCATCGCTTTCTTGCCTGTGATCTGACAAATCTTTGACATGGCTCTTTGTTGTTATTTAGCTCGTAAATGTTAATTCAGTAAACGGGGTGTTTAGAATAGCATCACTGTTCTCATATCACCGCTAAGTGCATCATTTTTAGTGGCTTTACAGGATGAACCCTAAATCAGAGTGCAAAGTAAGCAATTTTTTCGCTCCCTACCAAATTTTTTTATTATTTGTTGTGATAAAAAGCGCGGGAGGATGCTCTATTCGAGTACTCCTCCCGCGCGGTTAATACAAATGCTTTTCTGAATGGCGGTGTTATTTACCGGAACATCCGCAACCTACTTTTGACTTGATACTGTGCTTGAATGCCTCAAACTGAGGTGCAAATTCAGCAAAGATAGGATTGTCGGAGTTTTTCTTGATTACATGGTGCATGAATCGCATGGCAAGCACAAATTCCTTAGCATGTTTATCCTTGGCGAATCCAAGTGCTTTAGAGCGTTCTACCATATCTGCGATATCGTGATGACCGCCGAAATTAAAGTTGATCACTTCAGCCATCTTGCCATCTTCCTGTGACTGAATCATGTTCACGTAGTAGTGTTTCTTTTCTTTGTCCATAATAGTATGTTTTTAGAATGTTGTATTGTGT
>CAMWUZ010000072.1 GCA_947177595.1 uncultured Porphyromonadaceae bacterium
ATATGATAGACTTCTTCTTGCATTGCAGACAAATAGGGATTAAAACACGATCATTCATTTTGAGGTTGTAAAGTTAGTGATTTTTACGCTGGATTTACATAATTAAACTTCAAAAAAATTCACATGTAAATAACTTATCTTGCCCTAATTTAATATCCCCTCTGATTATAAGCCAGTTATATCGCGCGGAATTTCCACTCCTCTCGTTTGCGATTGTAAATTAGCTCCGCCAGTCCTCATTATTTTATAAGACTCATAAATCTTATTCTCACAACAGCGTCAGTTCCCCTACATTTCATTCAAATTCCCATATTTAAAAATAATCCTCACTAACTTGCTTTATGCGCCTAAAACCGCTAACTTAGCACAATAAATAACCATTTTTACATAAAAAAACCATATTCATATAATTTTAATGGCAAAAGTTATAATTATCGGAGCCGGAGGAGTAGGCACTGTCGTTGCTTATAAATGCGCTCAGAATCCGGAAGTATTCAGCGAAATCGTTCTCGCGTCACGCACAAAAAGCAAATGTGATGCTATCGCAAAAGCTATCGGAAGCACTAACATCACTACCGACAGCGTGGATGCGGACAGTGTTGACCAGCTTGTTGAGCTTTTCAACCGTCATAAACCCGAAATGGTAATCAACGTGGCTCTCCCCTATCAGGACCTCACAATCATGGAGGCGTGTCTCGCCTGCGGAGTCAACTATCTCGACACGGCAAACTATGAGCCTAAGGATGTTGCGCATTTCGAGTACTCATGGCAATGGGCATATCGTGAAAAATTTGATAAAGCGGGACTTACCGCCATTCTCGGATGCGGATTTGATCCCGGAGTGTCGGGGGTGTTCACCGCATACGCTGCAAAACACTATTTCAGCGAAATGGAAACGCTTGATATCGTGGACTGTAATGCCGGCGATCACGGCAAGGCTTTCGCCACAAACTTCAATCCCGAAATCAATATCCGTGAAATCACACAGAACGGCAGATACTGGCAGGAGGGTAAATGGGTGACCACCGGTCCTCTGGAAATTCATAAAACCCTCACTTATCCTAATATCGGAGGTCGAGAGTCATATCTTCTTTACCACGAAGAGCTTGAAAGCCTTGTACAGAACTTCCCCACCATCAAGCGCGCTCGCTTCTGGATGACCTTCGGTCAGGAATACCTCACTCACCTCAGAGTGATTCAGAATATTGGTATGGCAAGAATCGACGAGGTTGACTATAACGGCACCAAAATTGTACCCCTGCAGTTTCTCAAAGCAGTTCTTCCCAACCCTCAGGATCTCGGAGAGAACTATCACGGCGAAACCTCTATCGGATGCCGCATAGCAGGACTCGGCAAAGACGGCAAGCCGATGACCTATTATATATACAACAACTGCAGCCACGAGGAGGCATACAAAGAAACCGGCATGCAGGCGGTGAGCTACACCACCGGCGTACCGGCTATGATTGGGGCAATGATGTTTCTTACCGGAAAATGGAAGAAACCAGGCGTACACAATGTAGAGGAGTTTGATCCCGATCCTTTCATGGAACAGCTTCCTGTTCAGGGGTTACCCTGGCACGAGGTTGTCAACGGCGATCTTGAGCTGTAAGCTCGCTGAGAATCTTATTGAGATACGGTGTTGGATTCAACCCGACTGCGCGGCGCAGATATTCTGCGCCCGCTTTTTTATCACCCCTCCCGAGAGCGGCGTTGCCGAGATAGAGCAGAGCCTCTTCATTGTCGGCATCCTTAGCGAGAATAGTGCGATACACCTTCTCCGCCTCCGGCAGATTGTTGCTGTCGAGATAACCCTGCGCCAACGCCTTCATGAAGCCGATGTCACCGGGAAGACCGCGAAGCATCTTCTCCGCATATTCAACCGTCTTGGGACCGTTGCACCGGAAAAGATAGTATTTAAGAAGTCCTGCACCCGCCACCCTGTCGAGCCATGGTTCATACGTTACCACATCAATGAGATACCGCTCCAGAATATCGGCATTGCCAAGACTGATAGCCTCTACGGACACTCCGCTGAACAGCGAATCCACTCCGATGCGGCGCGCAAAAGCCGCTTCAGTGAGCCGCTTCTGCGCCGCTGTATCGTCCACCATACCGGCTACCGCTATGGCGCGGGCGTATGTGCCGCAGTCATCCGGGCGCTCGTCAATCATCAGATAATACATCGCGAGAGCGCTCCGCCACTCTTTCTGCGCATAAAAACGCGAAGCTTTCGCAGCTACGGAGTCGTAGGAGTTTGCTCCATGACTCCGCAGGGCGAAAGCCAATACGATTGTCATTAAAAAAAATACTTTTCTCAACATCTTAGCTCACAATTGATAACCGCATCTACCAGATAAAGTCCTCTGATCTCGTCACGGTTAACAATCATGTCGTCGTATGCGGGATTCGCACTCACGAGCCGCACCTTGTCATCGCTGTCAGCCTTGCGCAGATATTTGACCAATCTGTAGTCGTCCATCACTATAACGTATATCTGACCCCAAAAGATGTTGCGGTTGTCATTTTGCGGATTTATCGCCACATATCCGCCGGGAGCTATCACCGGCATCATGCTGTCGCCGCTCACTTTCACTATCACATCGTGACGTTTGAGGCGAGGCATACTGATATGACCGATAATGCGGTCATCGGTAAACATTTTCGAGAGCTCTTCGGTGCCGGCAACAACGTCTATGTCATAGATAGGCACGGCAACAGGGAGGGCAGAGGATGGACGATCGGGGTCAAAATTTGCCATTCCTGCTTTACCGAACGGTACATCGGTACCGTCCTGAAGCCATCTTTTGGAGACTCCGAGATTCACGACAATTTTATTGATAAGACCCTCGGAGATTTTGAGTTTGCCGTTCATGTGCTTGGACATATTGGTTGGATCGATACCAACACGGCGCGCAAAATCACCCTGGGTAATACCCATCTTACGGATTATAAACTTGATACGGTCAACAGGTGTCACTGCACTTGTAAAGTCAGTGGCTTCATTCGGGTCTTTTTTCATAAAATCTGATTATAGGAGTGTTAAGTGCCACAAAGTTAATCTGTTTTAGGTCAGCTGCCAATTTTTTAAGGCTAAACCACACAGATTTATACTTTTTTAATGTGCTACTGCTATGAGAAGTGAGTCCAAATTATAAAAATCTATGGTTTTACACCCATTCCCCGTAATATACGCGCTATTGTATTTCACCACAATATCATGTACTGTCACCGAGGCGTTTCCGCTTGCCTTGAATGCAGCCTCTTTCGCGGTCCAGGCATGCAGCAGGCTCTCCGCGCAATCCTCGCTACGCATGAATTTGTGTCTGATTCGCTCAAGCTGTTCTCTCGGAGCCTCTATGTCCACACCTATCGGTTTGTCGCTTACGGCTATCACCGCATAGCCACCACCGTGACTTATCGAGATATGCTTGTCAATACCCTCCACAAACGGAGCACCTGAAATTGCGTGACTCAGCTCCGCACCATAGAAAAGCTCTTTAACCATCTGCCCGACTGTGGCTTTCTCGCCGGCTCTGCCGGGAGCACTCAACTCTTTTATATATATATTATATATAGGTGTGGCTGCGAAAAGTTTCATTTTGCAAGAAATGTATATCTGATGTCACGTACCACTGACTCCACTATCGGAGCTACCGAATCGGCTGCCACTGTCGGTGAGTCAAAGGCGAACACCCCGGTAGTAAGCCGCCCGTTTCCGAGAGCCACGAACTGAACAGGTGTGGGAGTATAACCAGGTTCATGAAATATCAACACTCTGTAGAGTGAATCAGCCGAATAAAATTCCTCCTCGCTCACTGCCGCTCCACCGATATTCATCACCATCCGCTCTATTCTCGACTGCACCTCCGCCTCCTCATGTCCGGACGTAGGCTCAACGCATGACAGGTGAAGAGTGGCGTTATACAGCGGGTATCTCACATCTCTCCACTCCGGTACGGTTCGCTCACCCTCATGAGCTGATGCATTTATATAAAAAGGTATAGGAAAATCCGGTAGCAGTCTGTATGCCGAGTCATAAATCTCGGCGCGGGGATAGGCGGTTGCGCGGGGATATGTTTTCTCCTTTCCGCCGCATGAGCAGAGCGTCAGAGCGGCGAGGATGCATATCAGCAGCTTATTCACTTTGATTCTTCCTGAATTTCAGGCATTACTTTCACACGCACACTCGCTATGCGGTGACCGTTGATATCAAGAATAAGAAAACGGCATCGACCATACACCAGAGGCTCTTTCTCCTTTGGAAAATCGCCTTTGATTGCAAGTAACATTCCGGCGACAGTCTCGCAGTCCTCGGCTACATCCTTGAACTCATCCTCATCAAGACCGGTCACACGGAAGAAGTCGCCGAGAAGGGTCTTCCCCTCAAACACGTAGGTGTCATCCGGCAGTTTCTTATACGTTTTCTCATCATCGTCATATTCATCGTTGATGTCACCCACAATCTCCTCCAGAACATCCTCCATGGTCACTATTCCCTGAGTGCCGCCGAACTCATCCACTACGATAGCCATATGTATGCGTCTGCGGCGGAAATCTTCAAGCAAATCATCAATCATTCTGCTCTCCGGCACAAAATACGGCTTCCTCAGCAACTTGTGCCAGTCGAAATCCGGCTTTGCCCTGCCGATATAGGGCAGTAAATCACGTGAATAAAGCACCCCTTGAATATCATCCTGACTACCGTTGCATACCGGCAGACGGCTGTAACCGCTCTCAACAACCACTGTCATCACCTCGTCAAATGTATCAGCGAGATCAATGGTTGTCATATCCACGCGAGGAGTCATGACCTCGCTTGCGGTTGTATCGCCGAATTTCAGAATGCCCTCAAGCATCTCCTTGTCATCACCTGCCTGCACATCAGTTATGGCAAGAGCCTGCGTCAAATCATCCGCGGTAACATCATCATCCCCTTTCTTCACTACCTTGTTGACAATAGTAGTGCTCCGCTCAAGCATTGCGGAAACCGGGCGAAGAATAGCCATCAGCACCCGCACGCTGCCTGCGGCAAAATTCACCCAGCGCATATTGTCGCTGTTTGCCACCAATTTTGGCAGAATCTCACCGAACAGAAGAATCAGGAAAGTTAGAATTACTGTCTGAAGAATGAAACTCAGCACCGGGCTCATACCTTCAAACACCGGACCTAAAGCATAGTTACACAGCACTACAATCGTCACATTCACAAGATTGTTTGCTATAAGGATAGTTGCGAGCAAGCGCTCGGGGCGCCTGACAAGGCTTAGAATATTTTCGCCGTTTTTTCGCTCCTCAAGTTCCTCAAGCTGATTTTCGCTCAAAGAGAAGAAAGCTATTTCGCTGCCGGACACAAAGCCGGAAATCAACAGTGCGACAAGAGCACAGGCCAAAGCCACAATCTGACCGACTCCGAAAGATTCGGGCAGAGTGACAGACAATGCGGAAAAAATGCCGGCAACACAATCTGCCGCTGGCAAAGGATCTATATCCAAGTCTTTATAATTTAGTTAAACAATCAGACACTCACCGGAGCATCCGCTTTTTCACACTGCAAAGATAGTCAACAACTTGCAAACCGCAACACTTTTTCATCTTATTTTCACGCACCGGAACTCCCGCTCACGCTCCCACAATCATATTCAATATATCTTATACTCTTTAAATACACTTTGTAGATTCCACAGCATAAAATCTTTTGTTTATTTAATATTTTAATTATTTCACATACCATTGCACCATATAATCATATCCCCATCTCCCTTAAAGTCCTTAATGACCTTATCCCCCTACCCGATTAAATTGCAACTAAAATAATTTCTGAAAATCCCCTCCTCATTTTTTTGATATCCCAATTAATTCCACTACCTTTGCATCATATAATAATCACCCCGTCTTAAGTCCTTAATGACCCTAAAGACTTTAAAGACCTTACCGCCACCAAATCCGCAGGAACAATTTGAACAGTTTCATACAATAAACACATCTATCTCCTTGTTCAATTATTATGTTTTTAAGGCTAATAATTATATTTCTATCTATATTTGCAACTATTCTACCTGCTCATGCACAGGGGGAAACATTCACTGACGGGGATTTTACTTTTCGGGTAATTTCAGATAACGAGTGCGAGGTGACCGGCAGTCCAACTCCACCAAATCCATTGGTAATACCCTCCACTGCCACATTCAATGGAAATGTTTACACAGTGACACGTATCGGATCTGCCGCATTCTTTGATAGGAAAGCTTGCGTAATAGTTTATCATGGTGAAGGGACTTACTTTGGAGACTTGGTATTACCTAATACTATCACATCAATTGGTGATTCTGCGTTTATGAATTGTAAAGGACTTACCGGATCTCTAAAATTACCGGAGGGTTTAATGACTATCGGAAAACGAGCATTTTCTGGTTGCGGAAAAGTAACTTATTTTCCGGGAGATGGAGATATTTATGTTGAAGGAGAAGCATGGGCTACTGGTGATACTTTATTAGGATTCACAGGTCCCCTTATAATTCCGGAATCAGTGACTACAATAGGTTACCAAGCTTTCCGAGGTAGTAATTTTTCGGGAGATCTCATCATTCCTGATGCTGTTACTGAATTAGGGGCGGGTGCTTTTGATTTCACCTTATTTAATGGGAAATTAAAAATCAGTAATTCACTTAAGGTTATTAAAGAACGTACATTCTTCGGTTTCGTAATTCAAGATGATCTTAAAATACCTGATTCAGTTACTGCTATTGATAGTCTTGCATTTGGTTACTGTAGATTTAACGGGAAGCTTATACTTTCTAATAATCTAACAACGATAAACGGTTCTGCTTTTGGTAGAGCGTTTTATGACGGTGACTTAAGTCTTCCAAACTCTCTAATAAAAATAGGGAAAAGGGCTTTTCGTAATGCTAAATTCTCTGGTAAATTGAAACTTCCTGAATATCTTGATACCATTGAACCCCAAGCCTTTTCATTTTCTGATTTCTCGGGCGAATTATACTTCCCTGAAACTCTAAAATACATTGGATATGACGCATTCAAAGACTGTCCAAATTTAACAGGTTCTCTCATAATCCCAAATTCAGTTGATGTCATTGGGCCCCAAGCTTTTCAAAATTGCTCTAATTTTAATGGAATCCTCAAACTACCGGAATCGTTAAAGTCTATAAATAATTCAGTCTTTGAAAACTGTACTAATCTGATTGGCCCGCTTAAATTACCCGATAACCTTATCTCTATTGGATCTTGCGCATTTAAAAATTGTACAAGCCTGACCGGTTCTCTTGTGCTTCCAAATTCTCTAACTGACATAGGTTATGACGCTTTTACAGGCTGTGCGAAACTAACAGGACATCTTAAATTGCCGGACGCTGTAACAGCTGTATATAATCATACTTTCTCAGGCACCGGAATCACCGGAGTGACGTTCAATAAATCGCTTCAGCATCTGGGAGATTTACCTTTTCCACCTGACATTTTCTCCGGTGTGCTGACCATTCCGGCATCCTTAAAGACGATGGGGGCTACTTTCACCGATTCACCCGGCATTACCGAGGTCATCTTTGAGCCTAATTCCCAAATTGAATCAATAGGGGCGGCTTTCAGGAATTGTACAAATCTTACCAAGGTAACCATGAACGGTTCGGTCAATCCATTCAGTTTGTATAAAACGTTCAACAACTGCACTAATCTCACTTCTGTAAAATTAGGTGGTACCCTGCGCCGTATAGATAACGGATTACCATATTACGAAAAAAAAGAGAGTACATTCTATGGCTGCGACAATATTAGGAACATTGTGTTTGAAGACGGCAATGAACCGCTGAAGCTGAATTCGGATGTATTCGCGAACTGCTCCATAGACAGCCTCTATCTCGGTCGCACGATTGATTCTTC
>CAMWUZ010000073.1 GCA_947177595.1 uncultured Porphyromonadaceae bacterium
AACTATGCGTTCTATCCTATTGTTATCGCCGATAGCAGGGCACCACGAGATGGTAGATTTATTGAAAGGATAGGTTCTTATAATCCGAACACTAATCCTGCTACAATAACATTGAACTTCGAACGGGCTTTGTATTGGATTAACGTTGGCGCACAGCCTACCGACACTGTTCGCAGCATCCTTTCCAAAGAAGGCGTTCTTCTCATGAAGCATCTTCAGGGTGGCGTGAAGAAAGGCGCATTTGACGAAGCTGAGGCTCAGCGTCGTTTCGAGGCTTGGAAAAACAAAAAACAGGCTGCCGTTGATGCTCTCAAAACATCTATGGCTGATGCCAAGGAACTTGCCGCAAAACAGCGTCTTGCTGACGAAGAGGCTAAGAACAAGGCAAAGGCTGAGCTCGTAGCTAAAAAGAAAGCTGATATCGCTGCCGCTAAAGCTGAGGCTGAAGCTGCTGCAAATGCCGAGGCACAGGAAACCGAAGCACCTGCTGCTGAAGAGGCACCTGCTGCTGAAGTTGCTGAGTAATCGGCGCGTAACGATAGCAAGAAAAATCAACGCCGGAAAGGGTTATCCTTTTCCGGCGTATTTTTTTAATTGGAGTGGATATTGACAGGGTGATACAGCCATCCGCGCAAATTATCTCCCGCTCGTCTCACTGCCGTGTGCCAGTATGAGTCATCATCCTCTTTTAGTAACTCTGAAGCAGCCGGTGGAGAAATTACAACCCACGTATTGCCTTTTATCTCATCATCAAGCTGAGCGGGACTCCAGCCGCTGTAGCCGATAAAGAATCTGATGCATTCATCTATCGGATAGCCGGAATTTACGTATTCAGTCATTTTTTCAAAATTCCCCCCGATATACAGTCCCGGTGCAACCTCTCTGCTGCCTGGAATTAGATCTCCCAATGTATGAAGATAATACAAGCGGTCGCAAGACATCGGACCGCCGCAATACACTCTTATCGGTTCTTCAATCTTGATCTCTTTCAGCAGTTCCTGAAGAGTATAGTTGGTGGAGTGGTTCATGACGATACCCATGGCTGTGCCATGTTCCTCATATTCGATAAGGCATATTACCGAATGGGTAAAGTATTGGTCGCGGAGAAACGGTTCGGCAAGCAACAGCTTACCTGCAGCCGGTTTTTCACCGGGTATGTCAATATTGAAAAGTAATTTATTTATATTCGTCATACTCACAAAAATACAAATAACCATAGTCTTAACAATCTCAAAGCATGTCGGTATTCATTGATTTAATTTTTTTTTTAGAAACAAACCGCGGTATTCATTAACTCTTTGCACCTTGAAATTACTATCTTTGTGACTGTTAGGTTATTTTTTATGTATAAGGTTATCCGAATAGTGCTGGCATCGCTATGTTTTATCGCCATCACATTATTATTTCTTGATTTTACCGGCACGGCAGCTTCTCTATGGGGTTGGCTCGCAAAAGTGCAGTTAATTCCGGCAATATTGAGTCTCAATCTTGTAGCACTCGCAGTGATACTCTTGCTCACAGTGATATTCGGCAGAATATATTGCTCTGTGCTTTGTCCTCTCGGGGTTATGCAGGATTGCATCAACCGTGTACGGGGAATGGTAGGCAATAAAAAATCACGAAAAAACCGGTTTGCGTTCAAGCCCGCTCTCGCACCTTTACGCATAGTAATTCTTGCCGCTTTTGTGATTGCGGTCGGATGCGGTTTCATGAGTGTAGCGGCTCTTATAGAACCATACAGCGAATATGGAAGAATAGCCTCCACCTTCTTTGCTCCGGTTTATGACTGGTGTAATAATCTTCTCGCTTCACAGGCTGAATATCATGAAAGCTATCTCTTCTATCATGTTACTCCGCGCGCAGTTATGCTTCCTGCTATTATCCTTGCAGGTATCACTTTTGTGGTAGTTGCGCTGTTCGCATGGTTTGACGGGCGTGGTTATTGCAATAAAATCTGTCCTGTCGGCACAATTCTCGGCTACTTGAGTAAAGTATCGCTCCTTAAACCGGTTATCGATAAATCCAAGTGCAACGGATGCCGGAAGTGTGAGCGCAACTGCAAGGCAAGCTGTATCGATGCCAGAAACCATATAATCGATTACTCGCGATGTGTTGACTGCATGGATTGTATTGGAAATTGCAGTACCGGAGCTATCCGCTATACTGTTCGCAGAGCCTCTTCTCAGGTTGCCCCGGATGAATCGCGTCGTACCTTTATTGCTACCGGACTGGTATTTGCCGGTGCACTTGCAACCAAGGCTGAAGATAAAATTACTGACGGTGGTATCGCGGCAATCATTCCTAAGCAGAAACCTCAGAGACAAAACCGCATTGCGCCTCCGGGAGCGGTAAGTGTAAGCAATCTTGAGCGTCATTGCACATCCTGTCAGCTTTGTATCAGTGAATGTCCCAACGGTGTGCTTCGTCCGTCAATGTCGGCAGCAACTTTCATGCAACCGGAAGTGTCGTATGAATACGGCTACTGCCGTCCTGAATGCACCCGCTGCTCGGAAGTTTGCCCCGCCGGAGCTATTATCAGGGTAAACAGAGAGGAAAAATCTGTTACTCAGATTGGTCATGCGGTGGTAGATATTGACGTATGCTTATCGGCTACCGGGGCGGAGAGTTGTGGTAAATGTTCCCGTACCTGTCCTGCTGAAGCGATAGTAATGGTTGGCAGAGACAAGGATAATGAGGAATCACCGTTAATGCCGGTTGTGAATGAAAGTCTGTGTATCGGCTGTGGGGCTTGTGAGAATCTATGTCCCGTGAGTCCTCTGAGTGCCATTCATGTTGAGGGGCATAGTGTTCACCGTAAAATTTAAGGAAATGAAGACTGACAGAAAAAATATAGATCGTCGCAGCTTTCTGAAATATATGGGTGCCGGTGCGGCACTCGTGGCTGCAGGATGCGTCCGGTCAAATAAGAACGATGATATCTCCACTACCGGTGGTACAGGAGCAGGAGAAGGTGAGATGACATATCGCACGAATCCTAAAACAGGAGATAAGGTATCGATTTTAGGTTACGGCTGTATGAGGCTGCCGACTCTACCCGGAGCAGAACCGGGTCAGGCTGCCGAGATTGATCAGGAATCGGTGAATGAGTTGGTGGATTACGCTCTGGAGCATGGAGTAAACTACTTTGATACATCTCCCGCTTATTGTCAGGGTAAGAGTGAAGGCTCTATGGGGATTGCCCTGAGCCGTCATCCGCGTGACAGCTATTATATCGCCACCAAGTTGAGCAATTTCGCTCCGCAGACCTGGAGCCGGGATAAGTCGATAGCCATGTATCACAATTCGCTCAAAGAGTTGAAAACCGACTACATAGATTATATGCTTCTCCATGCGATCGGTATGGGAGGGATGGAATCCTACAACGGCAGATATGTTGATAATGGTATTCTTGATTTTCTCGCGGCTGAACGTGATGCGGGCAGAATCAAAAATCTGGGTTTTTCATATCACGGAGATATAGCGGTTTTCGATCATCTGCTTTCAATGCACGATAAATATAAATGGGATTTTGTGCAGATTCAGCTCAATTATGTTGATTGGCTTCATGCAAAGGAAGTCAATCCCCGTAATACCGATGCCGAATATCTCTATAATGGGTTGAAGAAGAGAAATATACCGGCTGTGATTATGGAACCGCTTCTCGGCGGAAGACTTGCGAGTGTCAACAATCACATCGCGGCGGGAATGAAGCAGCGCAGACCGGATGACAGCATCGCTTCATGGGCGTTTCGTTTCGCCGGATCACCGGACGGGGTGCTGACAGTGTTGAGCGGAATGACCTATATGGATCATCTTAAAGACAATCTGCGCACATATTCTCCGCTTGAACCTCTGACTGATAGCGAGCTGGAGTTTCTTGAAACAACCGCAAAAGAGATTCTTTCTTATCCAACAGTGGCTTGCAATGACTGCAAATATTGTATGCCCTGTCCTTATGGTCTTGATATTCCGGGTATCCTCACTCATTATAATAAATGTGTGAATGAAGGCAATGTGCCATCCGGCAAAAATGATCCCGATTATGCGAAAGCGAAACGAGCTTTTCTTGTCGGGTATGACAGGGCAGTGCCCCGTCTCCGCCAGGCAAACCATTGTATAGCGTGCGGCAAGTGTAAGCCACATTGTCCCCAGGCGATTGATATTCCGGCGCAGATGGCGCGCATAGATGCCTTTGTAGAGAGCTTGAAACAGGATACTTTGGCATGACGGAAGCGGCTGAGATTCTTACGTCCGGAAATTATTCTCTGGTTGTGGTGAGTTCTTCAGGCAAGGTTTTGACTTTTACCGGCAGGGGAGTGTCAGACCTTTATAAACTGTATAAGAATAGTCAGGAGTTTCTTTATTCCGGTAGCATCGCGGACAAGGTTATCGGTTACGGAGCTGCAGTATTAATGGTTGCGGCTGGTGTGGATAAGGTTTATACTCCGGTTATCAGTCGCGATGCCGCACAGCTTTTTCAGGATACCGGCATTCAGTTTGAAGCGGGAGAAATTACTGAATATATTGTAAATCGCAGCGGTACAGGGCGATGTCCTTTGGAAGAGCGGCTGATGCAGATGAAAGAGCGGAGTATAGCCGACAAGATTGAAGAAATTGAGAGATTTGTTACAAATCTATGGCTAAATAAAGGTTAAAATTCAACTACACATAGATGGGGGATGTGTGCATAAATGCTGTTTGTTGTCTGATTATTAATTATTTAATACGCATAGTGATGTGTTTGGTTGAATTGTTAATTATGGGTCTAAAATTATACGAATATTTACATTTATAAACGTTTTCTGAAGTGTTTTAAAGTTAACAACTTGAATTTAGTGGGCTGGCAACTTGGACAGACTAAAGTATATAATTCGGTTTTAACATTTCATTACAACTGGTAGCATTTTATTACGTTTTACGCAAATAAAGGCTTAAAAATAAGCGGCTATTAATTTGTAATTTTGCAGTGCAAATAAGTAATTATGACACTACACAGAACTATACTATCTCTGACAATCGCGGTATGCGCGGGATTTAATTTCCAAGCCTCGGCTGTGGAAAATGAAAGCGAGGTTGCAGCTGACAATTTTATGGAGGATTGGTGCATTGGTTCTGAAGATGTGGTGATGCCCTCTCTTGAAGAGCTGCTTGGTGAACCGATCGATGATTTTGATGATCTTGATGATTTCTCGGAAGTTCTTGAAGAACTGATTGATTTTTCCAAAACTTTTATAGGTACACGATACAGATTAGGCGCTACCGGTCCAACTGCATTTGATTGCTCAGGTTTTACAGGTTATGTGTTCCGTAGTTTCGGATTTAAACTGCTGAGAGATTCCCGCTCACAGGGCACTCAGGGTGTGCGCGTAAGTACAAATGAAGCTCAACCTGGCGATCTGATATTCTTCTCCGGACGTAGTGCCGGTAAAAATATCGGTCACGTGGGTATTGTCATAGAGCCTGCAGATGAGAACGGTAATGTCAAATTCATTCATGCGTCTACATCGAATGGTGTGAGAATAGATAGTTCTGACGAGGCTTATTATGCCAAACGTTTCTTAGGCATTCGCCGTATTGTCGATGATTTCGGTGACGAAATTGCCTTGAATTCTTAAATCAAAGAATTAGAAAAGAGTCAGCTGAACTGCGCGGGGACGTGGTTTGAGAATTATGTTACGCTGCTGTCTCCATCCTTGTGTGCCGTTTCGCAGGTTGATAGTAAGCATTCCGATAGTATTTTTCACAACTGATTTGATTCGGTTTATTATTTCTGCAATAGATGAAACTCCGCTTAGTGTGAGAGATGCAATAGCTGTTCCACGCTGGCTTATTGTAGCGTAAAGAATGTCTGAGGTAAGAATTGTTGCCATAATCATGTAGTTTTTAATTGTATGGCAAAGATAATAGCGATCATGGGCGATAATGTTGCCCATGAGCGCTAATAAATAGAAATTATTGTGTTATTTCTGTTTGTAGGGAGAATAGATTAGTCCCGGAGCTGCTTTTTTTCCGTCAGGAGTGGTGAAGTTAAAAGTAAACATCCATTTGGTAAGCCTTGTTTCGGGAGTGGTGAATTGCCCGATCGGGAGTTTGATGAGCACCTTGTTCCACCCTTTGTTCAGATTCACATTAATCGGTTCGCGGGCAGCGAAATTTTCATTACCGAGTGATATTTCATTGGTTCGCTCTGTATGGGTTGCGCTCCATACCGGTGCAGGTATCTCAGTATCATTGATGAAAAATTTACTTTCGCGGAAATCCCATTTTCCTGCTGGCGGTGGAACATCCGCCTCCGAGCGGCTATAATTCTGTGTCTCTGCCTGTAGCCCTACCGTCATATCTTCCGGCGCGTAAACCCATGTAAATGCATAGGCAGTATGGTTTGGCTGAGGATCTTTATAGAAAGCGGGAATTGAAGAACCCCAGTAGTGTCTCAGGAATACAGCCGCCCCATTTGCCGGTTTTGTGCCATAAACATGATTATTATAAATATAGTAATCTTTCAATCCTTCGGTTTCAGGCGGAAAGACGGTGGACAATTCTCCGTCATTTGGAAATGCATCGGTGATGAGCCATTTGAGATGACTCTGACGCACGTAGGGGATATAGATGGAATCGAGAGTGTTTTCCTTATGCCATATCAGGCGGTTTTCAAATTCTGAAAATGCTTTGAAATCCTCAGTTTCTGCATCAGTCAGGTTTGTGCCGAGTTTGTCAAAATACTCATGTCCCCCTCCGTGCCATGAGCGCTCGGCGATGATAAGCATTGCAGGATACACGGAATTCTGAGCTATCAGCATCTTTTCGTTATCGATATAGCGGTCGTTCCACAAACCGATTTCCACTCCACAGATGCCGTTTTCCGCTTTCTTGTGCCCATATACATTGCTTCTGTACAGAGCGATAAGATCGGCATAAGTATCGTAGTGATTTATATAATGGAATCTGAGATCTACGGCAGGAATACCGGGAGTGGGCGTGCCACGATAGCTCCACATAGTAGTTAGATCGATTTCTCCGGGATTATAATTCCAACCGGGGTTCCAGGAGATAACTTTTTTACCTCTCTCTTTGACAAACCGAACCATTTCAGGTACGAAATCAGGATTGGTGAATTTCACTTCATCTGTTCCGATATGAAGATAGGGCACGTCAAATATATCACATACTTCATCCACAAGCAGTTTAAGAATAGTCATGCCTTCTTCTGTCTGCATATCCTGGCAGAATGTTCTCTTAAATGCCGCGCTGTGTCCGGGCATATCCACCTCCGGTACCACCATGATATTGTGTGCCTTAGCATATTTTACCAACTCCTGAGCTTCCTCCTGAGTGTAAAACAGACCCGGCTGACGCGCCATATTTATACTGTCGTTCAATATCGGAAATATTTTACTTTCCAGTCTCCATGCCTGATTTTCAGTGAAATGCCAATGGAAAACATTGAGTTTGAACTGAGACATCACATCAATCTCTCTCTTCAGTTCTTCCATTGAAATATATGACCGTCCGGTGTCATTCATAAATCCGCGCCACGGAAATGCGGGGTAGTCGATTATTTCACATTTGGGCAGCTTTTTCCAGTCATCGGCAGCTCCGAGCTGTCTGACCGTCTGAAGCGCCCAGTAAATACCTTTTTCAGAAGTGGCGGTGACAGAGATTCCTTTCTTTGAGATTGTTAAGGAATATGCTTCATCATTTCCTGTCGGAGCACCGGGAATCTCATTGACGATTTCACCTGAAATCATGAATTTGGATTTTGGTGAAATGGTTATGCCATTATTTTCAAACAGCGCAGCCCATTCGTCCTGCCAAGCCGGGAGGGATATGGCTACCGAT
>CAMWUZ010000074.1 GCA_947177595.1 uncultured Porphyromonadaceae bacterium
ATGGGTTCACCTTTTAGCATAAAGTTGGCAGCAACCTCAAATACAGGTATATCCGTATCTTCAAATTTATCCTGCCTTACATAACAGGCTAAAGAATCACCGGGCTTTATTCCGGCAACAGATTCCAGCCAGCGCTCATATTCATCTCTGAACAGAAAGTCTTTTTTTTGTTTCATTATAAACGATTTTAGTTTATCACAACAATATCTCCTGACTTCCTAAGAGATGCCTATGCTAAAACTGCCGGTCTAAAAGCAGAAGCGTGAAGCCGATTGTTGCCCGCTCCACGAATCGAGGTCTTCGCATTACCCTACCTGTCGGAACGAGCAACGGGACCTCACGCCGTATGACACCTCAAAAGGTCACACTGCTCACGCAGCATGACTCCGAGGTATAATCCATACCCATGAGCATCATCGTTGCAAGGTCGCCTGACAGGAATTTGAAAGTTGCGAAGTTTCGATTCGTCAGAAACCAAGCGCCAATAACGCTTTTTCATTATGTCATCCTCCATGCCTCCCTCCTATTACGGCGTGAGGTTGGTAAGGACTTTACAAAGATAGATATTACAAAATACCCTCACCGGCGCTGATCGTGGCGGACATGATGCATCATAAGTATAAAGATTTTCCCAGGCGGACATGATACATCATGTCCGTACATTCAGGGGAGGGGGTGGAGACCGAGGGTGGCGGCTTTGGCGATGATGAAGTCGAGCGCCGCCTGGCGTTCGTTGGGGATAATGCCGTCTAAAATAGCATCTTTTACAGCCATTTTGAGCTGTCCGACAGCGGGTGAGGGGTGAAGCCCGAACATGGTCATGATCTCCTGACCGTCAACCGGTGGCTGGAAGTTGCGGATGTGGTCTCTCTCTTCGAGCTCAATCATTTTTTGCCTCACATGGGCAAAGTTTTCAAGGTGCCTTTTTACCTTTTCGGCATTTTTTGAGGTGATGTCGGCTTCGCAGAGCGTCATCAGGTCGGAAATGTCATCGCCTGCGTCATGGATGAGCCGGCGCACGGCGCTGTCGGTCACTTCATCTTCCACAAGCGCTATGGGTCGCATATGCAGCTCAACGAGTTTAGCCACATATTTCATCTTGTCGTTGAGGGGCAGCTTCATGGTGCGGAAAATACGCGGCACCATCTTGGCTCCGATGAAGTTATGGTTGTGGAAAGTCCAGCCTATATTTTCATCCCAGCGTTTGGTAACGGGTTTGGCAATGTCGTGCATCAGCGCCGCCCATCTGAGCCATATATCTGGAGATTGTGAGGCGACTTTATCAAGCACGGCAAGGGTATGGAAAAAGTTATCCTTATGACCTCTGCCTTTCACAATTTCCACTCCGCGGAGCGCCGACAGCTCCGGGAATATGAGTTTGAGCAGACCGGAATCGCTGAGTAGTTTCCAGCCGACAGATGGAACGGGCGATGCCATTATCTTCATGAGCTCGTCGGCAATTCTCTCTTTGGAGATGATAGAGATGCGCTCCGCATTTCGCTGAATGGCGCTGAATGTTTCAGGGTATATTTCAAAGTTGAGCTGAGTAGCGAAGCGGATGGCGCGCATCATTCTGAGAGGATCGTCGCTGAAGGTTATGTCCGGGTCGAGAGGGGTGCGGATAATTTTCTTATCCATATCCTCCAGCCCTCCGAAGAGGTCAATGAGTTCACCAAAGTATAGAGAATTGACCCTGACAGCGAGTGCGTTGATGGTGAAGTCTCTGCGTGAGAGGTCTTCAACGAGTGAACCGTCCTCGACAATCGGCTTGCGACTGTTTCGTGAGTATGATTCTTTTCTGGCGCCGACAAATTCCAGCTCAAGGTCTCCTTTCTTTACCTGAGCCGTGCCGAAATTCCTGAAAACGGCGAGGTGTGTTTTCTTGCCGAGTTTAGCAGCGACAGCTTCTGCAACCTCTATACCGCTCCCGATGGTAACGAAGTCTATATCTTTGGAGTGACGGTGCAGAAAGAGATCCCGCACATACCCTCCCACAGCATAGCACTCGCGCCCTATGGAGTCAGCGGCTTCTCCAACGAGCCGCACTTCGGGGGTGTCAATCGCGTCAACCTTCATTCTTCAAGGCTAATGAGTTCTTCTGGGGCGCAGGTGATACGCTCCATTCCCGACTCAGTGACAATATAGGTGTTTTCGATTCCTACCGCACCGACTCCCGGTATTACGAATTTTGGCTCGACAGCAATAGCGTTCCCACAGCAGAGAGTGTCTTTGCTTCGCGGTGCGAGCACCGGCATTTCGTTAATCTCAATACCGACTCCGTGTCCCACAAATCCGGCTTTCTGCGCGTGTCCCATAAAATATCTTTCAAGCCCGGCTTCCTTAGCCATAGACTCGGCGAGGTGGTAAAGCTCTTTAGCGGGAGTGCCGGGTTTTCCGGCGCGTGCTATAGCGGCACATATCTCAATGGATGTGTGATGCGCTTTCTCTGCAAGGGCATCTACTGCAGTCACTGCAAAAGTGCGGGTCATATCGGTCATATATCCTGTATAGTTGCCGTTAGCGTCAACCATTACCGAGTATCCGGGGCGGATAACGGTGCCGTTGCAGCCGACAGGGAGCGATGGGTCGAGCCCGGCTCCTCCCATGGCGAAATCGTAGGGGGTTGGGTTGTCGGCATTGTCTCCGACAAGGATGTTAGCCATATACAGCTCCATTGAGTCACCTGAAATCCGGAATTGCCCGAGACATCCTTCCAGGCGGCTCGCTTTTTCAATTTCCACCTGAAGCTCAAGGTCGGTCATTCCCGGACGATATAATCTGGGGATAGAGCGATATACACGCTCCTGCTTTTCGCCGGAGATTTTCATGAGGTTTATTTCAGCGGGAGTCTTGACCGAACGTGCCATACGCATGACGGGCGAGCCATTGACAATTTGAGAACCGGGAAAAATCGCGGCAAGACGCTGAACTGTCGAATAGGCTGTAATGTCAAGTTCCAGAGCAATGGCTTCCGGCATATTGAGTCCGATAGTTTCGGCAATCTGTTCAGGTTTCCTGACATAAACCACACCATCTCCTGACAGACCAACCGGGCGACGGATGAAGAAAATGACCGGTCCTTCCGCCGGTATATATATCTGCCCGGCGAAGACTCGTCCGGTGATATAAAATATATTGGCGTTGTCGTTTATAAGAATCGCTTTTGCACCGGTATATGCAAGTGCATCGCGGATTTTTCCAATTCTGAGAGAATGTTCCTGTGAATCAAGCAAAATAAGCGGTGTCATGAGCGATCTTTAAGGAAAAAGTTAGCGATATCTTCAAATGAATCAGCCTTTAAGTCGGCATCGGGCGCGTTGCCGAATCCGTATGCTGCAAACATCATGGGTATTCCGGCGGCATGGGCGGATTTGCAGTCGCCGGCAGTGTCACCGATGTAAATCGGTGCAAGTAGGTGATAACGCTCCATGAGCAGGCGTATGTTTCCTTCTTTGGGCAAGAGGGTCTGTCCATAAGAGAGGGTATCAGTGAAATATGGCTTCAGACCGGTGAATTCAAGGAAATTCGGTAGCCCGAGAATACCGCAATTGCTCACCATGAAAAGCCTGTAACGCTTCGCAAGTCGAGGAATATACTCTTTTACTCCGGGATATAGCTTACCTCCGAGCGAATACATCATATTGTCCTCGTTTTCGGCAAGATGTTTTAGGAACGGCTCGGCAATATCAGGTTTGCCTACAATCACTTCATAAATCCTGTCGATAGGAAGCCCCATGCACTCGATGAGCTGCTTACGGCTCACGGTACAATCCATTCCCATATCGGCAAAAGTGACGTCCCAAACCTTGGCGTAGGAATCGACGGCATCCCAAAGAGTACCATCCATGTCAAATATCAGTGAATCGAATTCAGACATTCTGTATTTATGGGGTGGGTATGAGACCAATCTGCTCTATGCCGCGCAGTGTGTCCACGCGAAGAACGTGGCGGATGTTGAGCCGGGTATCGGGGGTGAGTGGGAACGGTACCTGTGCGGCAATCTGGTAAGAAGAACCGATGCCTTTGCCATGCCATCTGCCGTAAACGTCACAAAGCTCTATGTTTACAGAATCAGTGTGAACCGAATCGGAAACCTCAAGCCAGATATTACGGTATGGGTATGAATCGTTATGGCGCAGGGCGATCATCATGGATGGTGCCACGCAACTATCGGTGACAAACGATACCGTATCGCCATACGCCCATCCGGCAGGGTCAAGATCCTCGAATCCGCTGTAATATCCGGATGAGGTGCAAGCCGTTACTATCGCTGCCAGAATGATAAATGCCCAGGGCTTATTCGCCATCCTTATCGTTTTGGTTCAACATTCTTCGGCTGGGTGACATTGCTGGAGCAATGGCTTGTTCTGCGTTTCTGCCTTCTCCTTCAGCAGTGTTGTTCGGGGTATCTCCCGGCTTGAGATTTCTATCGCGGCGATTACCCCTGTCTTTGCGGTTCTGCCTGGGATTATCATTTTTCTCGCCCTGCTTCTCCTGCCGGTTTTCCTGCGGACGAGAGTTGTCACCGTGCTGTCGGTTTTGGGCAGATTTGTTTTTCTTTTTCTTCTTCTTTTTGTCGAAGCGAGTT
Organism: uncultured Porphyromonadaceae bacterium; assembly: GCA_947177595.1. Lineage (GTDB taxonomy): Bacteria > Bacteroidota > Bacteroidia > Bacteroidales > Muribaculaceae > Paramuribaculum. The sequence continues at coordinate 4,589 of CAMWUZ010000074.1, forward strand.
ATATCCTGCCCGAGAATATCATTGTATTGCTTTCTCTCCTGACGGTTATCATCTCCGTCACGCAGGAGTGACAGCGGTTTCTCTCCTTTCTTATTGAGCGCAATGACTTCAAACGCTCTATCCGCATCGATAGTGACAAGATTAGCAGCGATGTTTTTGTCGGTGGAGTAGGTGATTTCGCGCTTGAACACATCGTATTTGAAGTGGTAGTATGTAGAGTCCGCTGTTTCAAGGCGTATTTCCTTTGACGGCATTTTCTTGACGCTTTCCACGTATGTGTCCACTTCAAAATTGATGCAGCATTTGAGCTTGGCGCACTGTCCGGCAAGTTTTTGGGGATTCAGTGAGATATCCTGAAAACGCGCGGCAGCTGTGCCTACCGACACGAAGTTTGTCATCCAGCTTGCGCAGCAAAGCGGTCTGCCGCAGGGTCCGATTCCACCGATTCTTCCGGCTTCCTGACGCGCGCCGATCTGCTTCATCTCGATTCTAACCTTGAAGGTCTCGGCAAGGACTTTGATGAGCTGACGGAAGTCAACACGCTCATCTGCGATATAATAGAATATGGCTTTGTTGCCGTCACCCTGATATTCAACATCGCCAATTTTCATGTTGAGTTTGAGATTCTCGGCAATTTTTCTCGCGCGAATCATTGTGTCGTTCTCGCGAGCCTGTGCTTCGCGATACTTTTCAAGATCACCTGGCTTAGCCTTGCGGAACACTCTTTTGAGCTCCGTGCCGGGTTTCACCCCGGCTTTTTTCATCTGTAAGGCAACGAGCTGTCCGGTGAGAGTAACTTCTCCAATGTCATGTCCCGGTGATGCTTCTACAGCAACAAGGTCTCCGATAGCGAGGTCAAGCCCGATAGAATTTTTATAGAATCCTTTTCGGGTGTTTTTGAACTGCACTTCGACAAGGTCGCTCTGTGCCTTACCTCCTGGCACGTCGGCAAGCCAGTCGAAGCAATGCAGTTTGCCTCTTGGGGTTCCGCCGGATTTTGTGCAGCAACCACGGCAACTGTTTTTTTCAGCTGCTCCGTCGGCATTAGTTTCCTTATCCATAGCGATTGCTGTTGACTATTATTTGGCGAAGCTGACAGAACGGGTTTCTCTGATAACAGTGATTTTAACCTGTCCGGGATATGTCATTTCGTCCTGGATTCTCTTGGCAATTTCAGCAGAGAGTTTTTCAGTTTCCACGTCGTCAATCTTGTCGGCACCGACAATCACACGAAGTTCTCTACCTGCCTGAATAGCATAGGTTTTGATGACTCCGGGATATGAGAGGGCGAGTTGCTCAAGATCATTTAGGCGCTTGATGTATGCTTCTACAATTTCTCTGCGTGCTCCCGGACGCGCACCAGAAATGGCGTCACACACCTGTACGATAGGCGCGAGAAGGCTTGTCTGCTCTATTTCATCGTGGTGTGCACCGATAGCGTTGCATATTTCGGGTTTCTCCTTATATTTCTCGGCAAGTTTCATGCCGAGGAGTGCATGGGGCAGTTCTGGCTCTTCATCTGGCACTTTGCCTATGTCGTGCAGGAGACCGGCTCTGCGAGCTTTTTTAGGATTAAGACCGAGCTCACTTGCCATCACCGCGCAGAGGTTTGCGGTTTCGCGCGAGTGCTGGAGAAGGTTCTGACCATAGCTTGAGCGATATTTCATCTTACCTACAAGGCGTATAAGGTCGGGATGAAGTCCGTGTATGCCGAGGTCGATTGCGGTTCGTTTGCCGGTTTCAATAATTTCCTCCTCTATCTGCTTGCGCACTTTCGCTACAACTTCCTCGATGCGCGCGGGATGGATTCGACCGTCAGCAACAAGCTGGTGCAGTGCAAGGCGGGCAATTTCTCTGCGCACAGGGTCAAAACCTGAAAGTACAATAGCCTCGGGGGTGTCGTCAACAATAATTTCAATGCCGGTGGCTGCTTCAAGGGCGCGGATGTTTCTACCCTCGCGACCGATGATTCTACCTTTTATTTCATCGGAATCAATCTGGAATACCGTCACGGAATTTTCAATGGCTGTTTCGGTAGCCACTCGCTGAATGCTCTGCACAACGATTTTCTTGGCTTCCTTGTTTGCAGTCATTTTAGCTTCGTCCATGATATCGTTGATGTAGCTTGCGGCAGCGGTCTTGGCTTCATCCTTCAGTGACTCGACGAGTTTTTCCTTAGCCTCTTCAGAGGATAGTCCGCTCACATGCTCAAGCTCTTCCTGCGCCTTGCGTTTTAGCGCATCAAGTTCAGCTTTTTTAGCGTCAACCCCTGCAAGCTGCTCTTCAAGTCGCGCTTTAGTCTGCTCGATATTGTTTTTCTCTCTCTGATTATCTCCCTGCTGCTGATTGAGCTGAATTTCTCTTTGCTTGAGGCGGCTCTCGGTGCTCTGAATCTTAGCCATTTTCTGCGCCGCGAGTTTTTCAGCCTCGGAGGTTATTCTGATTTCCTCCTCTTTAGCTTCGAGGAGTTTGTTTTTCTTTAGAACTTCCGCTTCCTGAGCGGCTTCCTGAATTATGATTTTGGCTCTGGATGTGGCAAGACTTCTTTGTATGACAATAGCCGCAATAGCTCCAATGGCAAGGGCAACCAGCGCAGTGATTATGATGTAAACAATTTCCATATGATGGTAAAATTTGTGGTTATAAAAAAAGCGCAACCCACTCCAGACAGCGCGGGAGCTGCCGCAGAGCAAATTGTGCAGGATTAACGGTGTTAAAAAATGGTCGTTGAGACCGACAGGTGACGTCAGCTTTCATTCTTGCCGGAAGAGTTCCCTTCCAGCAGAAGCATATCTATCGTTTGCTCAAGTGAGTCAAGCACCCGGTCGGTTCTCTGTGCTTCCTCTTTAAGGGCGAGGTAGCTTCTTGTGAAAAGGAGAGTGACCATAGCGAGCACTTCAGCCGGTGATTTGGTTCTGAATCTGCTTCTCCATGAGCTCCATGCTTCGTTGATACCTTTTGCCGCTTCTCTAAGCAGCCTTTCCTCCTCCGGATTAATGGTGAGGCTAAGGGCAACGTCTGCTATGCGTAGGTTAATGTCAATTTTATCTTTCATTGCATCAATTTCCTATGTCGGCGATGCATCTGTCGATTTCCCGCACTAATTGGGCAAGTATGTTTCTGCTTTTCACCACATCTTCTGTCTTGGGTGCGAT
>CAMWUZ010000075.1 GCA_947177595.1 uncultured Porphyromonadaceae bacterium
AAGGAGCAGCCTCGGGCTACATTCTATTATTTTGCCGATACAGAGAGCGCCCGCAAGGTGCTTCCTGAAAATTCCGCCTATTGGATGAGCCTTGACGGAACCTGGAAATTCAATTGGGTACCGGAGCCCTCGCAGCGTCAGGTGGATTTTTACAAGCCGGATTATAATGTGAGCGGTTGGGACGATATCGAGGTTCCCTCTAACTGGAATATTGTTGGTCTGCAGAAAGACGGTTCGCAGAAGTATGGCAAACCTATATATGTGAATCAGCCTGTGATTTTCTATCACAAAGTCGCTGTTGATGACTGGCGCGGTGGTGTTATGAGAACACCTCCGGAAGATTGGACAACATACAAGTTCCGCAATGAAGTTGGCGCATACCGCCGCACATTCACCGTTCCTGAGTCTTGGAATGGACGTGAGGTTTATATCAGCTTCGACGGTGTTGATTCATTCTTCTACCTCTGGATTAACGGTAAATATGTAGGTTTCAGCAAAAACTCGCGTAATGCCGCACGGTTTGATATAACTAAATATCTTGTAAAGGGCGAAAATATAGTAGCTGTTGAAGTGTACAGAAACTCCGACGGATCTTTCCTTGAATCGCAGGATATGTTCCGGTTGCCGGGTATTTTCCGCACGGTTGCCCTCTATTCAACATCTCCGGTGCAGGTTCGTGACCTCGTGGTTATCCCTGATCTGACAGATAATTATACAAATGGTGAACTTGATATCACAGCATCTCTCAGAAACTTCATAAAGAAAGATGCAAAGGATTGCAAGATGATATATACATTGTATGCAAATAAGCTATACAGTGATGAAAATGAGAAGGTTGCCGGTGTGGAGGTTTCATCTGCCGCATTCAACGTAGCTAAAGGCGGCGAAGCTGAAGTCAAGACAACTCTCAAAATAGCCGATCCCAAAAAGTGGAGCGCGGAATCTCCCTGGCGTTATACCCTTGTGGGACAACTGGTAGATAAGAAAGGCAACGTTCTTGAAACAGTCTCTGCATATGTAGGTTTTAGAAAAGTAGAGATTAAAGATATTCCTGCCGAAGAAGATGAATTCGGTATCGCGGGAAGATATTTCTATGTAAACGGACAGCCGGTTAAACTCAAAGGTGTTAACCGCCATGAAACCAGTCCCGTTGTAGGTCATGCAGTGAGTCGCGACTGGATGGAGAAGGAGGTGATGATGATGAAGCGCGCCAATATCAACCATGTGCGCAATTCTCACTATCCTGATGCTCCATACTGGTACTATCTTGCTGATAAATACGGTATTTATCTCGAGGATGAGGCTAATCTTGAATCTCACGAATATTATTATGGCAAAGCGTCTCTCTCTCATGTACCGGAATGGGAAAACGCTCATGTGGCACGTGATATGGAGATGGTTCACTCAACAGTCAACAGCCCGGCGGTTGTTATCTGGTCGCTTGGCAACGAAGCGGGACCCGGTAAGAACTTTGAAACCTCTTACGCTGCTATCAAGCAGTTTGATACCAGTCGCCCTGTTCAGTATGAACGTAACAACAATATTGTTGACATGGGTTCGAATCAGTATCCTTCGATTGCATGGACACGCGAAGCGGTTAAGGGCAATATGAACATCAAATATCCCTTCCATATCAGTGAGTATGCTCACTCAATGGGTAATGCTGTCGGCAACCTTGTTGACTACTGGGATGCTATCGAGAGCACAAACTTCTTCATGGGTGGCGCAATCTGGGACTGGATTGACCAGTCACTCTATAATTATGACTCTAAAACAGGTGACAAATATCTCGCTTTTGGCGGTGATTTTGGTGACAATCCGTCTGACGGTCAGTTTGTGATGAACGGTATTATCTTCGGTGATATGAGTCCGAAGCCACAGTATTTTGAGGTAAAGAAAGTGTATCAGAATGTAGCTGTTAAGCCGGTCGATATGTCAATGGGTCTTATTGAGATTTTCAATAAGAACTATTTCGAACCTATGAATGACTATACTGTCAGCTGGGAACTCATTCAGAACGGAGTTTCTGTTCAGAAAGGTGATTTCCTGAAAGGTCCCAAAATGCCGCTCGGACCACGCCAGTCGATGCAATACACAATTCCTTATGACCTCTCTAAAGTCAGTCCCGAAGATGAGGTGTTTGTGAATATCTCGTTTAAACTCGCAAATGACAAACCATGGGCTGATGCCGGATATGTGCAGATGAACGAGCAGCTCCCTGTTTCAGGTCCTCGTCAGGTTCCGGCAATAGCGGCAACCGGTTCAAAACTCAATACTCAGGTAACCGATACTCTGATAACAGTCACCGGTGACGGATTCAAAGCAACTTTCAATCCTGCAACCGGTGCTCTCAACGGCTTGTCCTACAATGGTAAGCGGATAATTGCCCCCGGAAGTGAGCTAACTCTTGATGCATTCCGCGCATATCTTAATAATGATGCTTGGGTTTATGGTCAGTGGTTTACCAATGGACTCTATAACCTAAGACACAAAGTCACCGACGCAGAGTGGTTTGACGGTGCAGACGGCACCAAGATTATCAGCTTCACGGTTGAGTCGCAGGCTCCCAATGGAGGCAAGATGAAGGGGGGCAACGGTAACTCAAGGGGTACTTACTCAATTGACGAAACCGACAGCACACCTTTCGGAGAAAATGATTTCAAGTTTATTACCAATCAGGTATATACTATCTATCCCGACGGTTCAATCGAGCTCAACTCGGTTATCAATTCAAATAATCCCGCAGTTATTCTGCCTCGTCTCGGTTATTCAGTGTCTGTTCCCGATAATCTGGATGCATTTACCTATTACGGTCGTGGTCCTGTAGAAAATTACAATGACCGCAAGACCGGTCAGTTTGTAGGCAGATACACCTCCAAGGTCTCTGACAATTTCACCGATTACACACGTCCGCAGAGCAACGGTAACCGTGAAGAGGTTCGTTGGGCTGCACTCACCGACGGTGAAGGCGGTGCTGTGTTTATTGCACCTGATCTCATGTCTGCAACAGCAATTCCTTATACAGAGATGGAACTCTTCCTTGCAGATCATCCATACAAATTACCGAATGATAACAGTAATGTTCTTCACCTTGACCTCGGTGTGACCGGTCTTGGCGGAGCGAGCTGTGGTCAGGGTGGTCCTCTTGATCCCGACAGAGTCAAGGCTGACGAGCACCGTTTCTCGGTGATTATCCGCCCAGTTGATAAGACAAATATTGATGAGAAGGCTGCTGTAAAAGGAGCCGGCGTTCAGCCTATAAGTATCACACGCTCTCGCGCCGGAATGGTCTCAATCAACTATCCCGATTCTACAGCTACAATAATGTATAAGGTGAACGGCGCCAAGAAAGCATCGGTTTACACCGGACCGTTTGAAATGAAAGCTGAGGGTACCATTACTGCCTGGATCAAATCAATGCCGGCTCTTCAAGCTAAAGCAAAATTCTCTAAGATTGAGACAATCAAGACAGATGTAATCCATGCCAGCAGCTTCGAGCCTGATTATGGTGAAGGAGAAAATCTCACCGATGGTGACCCATCTACTATCTGGCACACCATGTATTCAGTGACTGTAGCGGGTTATCCTCACTGGGTTGACTTCGATGCCGGTGAAACCAAAAATATCAAGGGTGTTCGTTACCTCCCCCGTCAGGATGGCAACCGCACCGGTAATGTGAAGGACTACGAGATTTATGTAAGCGACAATACCGAAAACTGGGGTGAACCGATAGCAAAAGGATCATTCAAAGGTAGTAACCTGCAGGAAGTGCTCTTTAAAGCTCCTGTCAAAGGTAGATATATCCGCTTCATGACCCTCAATGCTCAGGACGGTCGCGACTATGCGAGCGGTGCCGAATTTGAGGTGATTGCCGACTGAAATAGTAATAAATACTTAAAGAGGCTGTCTAATAAGTTTAGGCGGCCTCTTTCTTTTAATTATTGATAAGGAATTTATTTTCCACTACCGGTAATGAGTAGGCTTAGACTCACGATCAAGAGGATAAGATCAGTGGTTTTTGCTTTGAGATTCCCTTCCCGTAGCACTGTAGCACCATAGATAAACGGCACGATGACGCTTCCGCGACGAATCATTGACACTACTGAAATCATGGAGCCGTCAAGCGAGAGAGAATAGAAGTAGGCGAGATCCGCAACTGTAAGAAATACTGAGATGAGGGGAATGCTCCACCGCCATACAAATTTGGTGGATACTCCTGCGGCGTTAGGGCAGGTTTTGCGCAGAATGAATATTGTCAGAGTCATGAGCAGGCACTGATACAGTGAGTACCAACCCTGCACGTCAAGAGGCTTGTAGAGAGTCAGCAGATATTTGTCATACAGTCCGCTTAAAGCACCGAGAGCAGCAGCTCCGATGCTCATCCATATCCATTTGGATGAGCGCAGTGAAAATCCGTCACTCGCACCGGCTCGGGAGATAAGAAATAGAGAGACAAAACCGATAATAATACCTGTCCATTGTATCCAGTTTAGTTTTTCACCGAAAATGAGTACGGCACCGACAAGCACCATCACCGGACGGCTTGCGTTTATCGGACCCTGAATGGTCAGTGGTAGATGCTTAATGGCGAAATAGCCTAAAATCCAGGAGCATATAACAATACCGGCTTTAATAAGTATGCGCAGATGACCGAGTGTGTCATTACCGAAGCCGAAATTACCTTCGGTAATCCCGGGCGCTATAGCCGGAAGCATAAGAATGGTGCCGAAAACGGTATTGAGCAGAAGTACGATCAGTACATTGTTGGCGTGCACTGACATTTTTTTCATAATGTCGTAAACGCCGAGACATAGGGCTGACCCTATGGCGAGTAGAATCCACATTATCCGTACTTGCTGATTTTGCGGAGAGTCGGCTCGTCGATAATTTTTATAGTTCTGCCGTCCACAATCAGGATATGTTCGTTTACAAAGCTCGTGAGTGTGCGTATGGCGTTGCTCGTTGTCATGTTGGAGAGGTTGACGAGAGCTTCACGACCCATATATATGCGCAGGGTAGTGCCGTCATCCTCATATCCGTAGTTGTCTTTGAGCACTATGAGAGCTTCGGCAAGACGGCCTCTGATATGCTTTTGGGTAAGGTTGACGATTCTGGTATCCGCGCTACCGAGATTACGGGAAAGTTCGTGGATAAAGAACCAAGCGAGGCGGCGGTTTCCGTCAATCATCTCTTCCACAACCTTCATGGGAAGTGATCCAAGCGTACTCGGCTCAATAGTTGCGGCTGTATGAACATACACTTCCTGAGCAAAATATGCTCTGTATCCGAAATATTGCACCGGGCGAATCAGGCGGGTTATCTGCTGACGACCACCAACTCCGTCCTTATATAATTTGGCTTTGCCTTTGAGAAGACACCATAAAAATTCCGGCTCCTCCTTTTCGGCATATATTATCTGATTCTTATTGAGATTGTGAATCTTGAAATTATCAGTGATTTTACGCTTTTCATCAGGAGAAAGGATAGTCCATATCTCCGACAAATCATCTGCCATCACCTTTTCAAGCGCCAACTTTATCATATCTTCCTATCGTAAAACAATGTTGTGAAGCATAGTTTTGCGCAAAGATACGCATTTTATTGCAATAAAATACAAGGATATGCCATAAAGATACCTTATGACTCCATGACAGATTTATTTTTATTCCGTCTCCTTAAAGGAATAGAGATATTTCCAGTTGTCCGGAGAATTTGGAGCGGATTCTGTTTTGAAGAACTCTCCTTTTCTGCCGAGATATTCCTCGGTGAGATAAAAATGACACATTCCGATGCCGCAGTCAAGCACTGATGCCGGACTCTTCGGTTTATAGTAGAAATGAACCGTGTTGCCGGAAACAAGGGCTCTCCATGGCTGAGAGTTGGTAGAGGAGGGTGCAAGCCTGAGCATCTCAAGGGGTTCGCTGAAATGGCTGTCAGGTTTTAAGGGCTTTTCGAAATCATCGGTGAAAAATAGCTGTTCAAAAGGTTTGCGCTTGTTGCTGCCCAGAGCCATACGACCCAATTTCTCAAGCATTCTCTGTTTTTCGGGAACACCAACAGGGCATATTATCTTAAGCTCTTCACCATTGTGCCACACTTCGCCACGATCAAAGTCAGTGCCTTTGAAAGTGGCTGCGATCCAACAGGTGCCAAGTCCCATCTTCGTTGCTTTAAGAACAATCTGCTCAAACCGGAATCCGGCAGAAAGTGCAGACGCCTCATCAGACCCTATGCCTAATAAAAAGAAATTGATAGCACCTTTAATCATGCCGTAGGTGCTGGGCTTATAACCATCTTTTAGATCAAATTCTTTCAGACGAATAGTGACATTCCCTCCAAATGGGTCAGTGCTTGAGGCAATAGACTCATTCAGTGTCTTATGATTTTCATGTGAAAGAGGTTTGCCATTAAAACTCCTTACTGAGCGGCGTTCTTTAATTGCTTCGATTATATTCATGCTTTATAAACACCATATATATAAAAAAGTTCTAAAAAGGTTGTATGCTCAACTATTTTAGGGCTGATGTGTTATAGTTACATATGAAGAAAAGGATGGCAAATATTGAGAGTCCCGCTTTGGGATGTAAAGTTGGCAGAGCTTATCAGATTATGCTCAGTCAACTGGCGGCAGCCTTGAAAGAAGCCGGACTATCCATAACCACAAGCGAGTATCTGATTTTGCGGGCGGTTTACAGCAAAGACGGATTACAGCAATGTGAGATAGCCGATTTGGTCGGTAAGGATAAAGCGGCAGTGTGTCGATGCATTGCTCAACTGGAAAAAAAAGGTTTGTTGGCACCGGAATCGGTGAGTCATAAATGTCTTAAAGTCTATCTTACCGATAAGTCTCGGAAATTAGAACCCTTAATAATGGAAGTGGCGCAGAAAAGACATTCGGCACTCATGAAAATGACAACTGCAGGCGAACTTGAAATATTTACCAAAATACTTGATAGCATAATTAATTCTAAATAAGAAAGGAAAAACAACTATGATTACTCTTACAATCTGGTCAGACTTTGCTTGCCCCTATTGCTATATAGGTGAGGCTCGTCTTGAAAAAGCTATTGAAGAACTTGGAGTAAAAGATGATGTTCAGATAGATTATCGTGCATTTGAGCTTGACCCCAATGCTCCTAAAGATGTGGTATCTTCTACTCCGGAGCGTTTTGCCAAGAAGTACCGGCTCTCTCTTGAAGACGCCAAGGCTCAGATCGAGCAGATTTCTGCACTTGGGAGAGAACTCGGAATTGATTTCAGATATGCTACCACACAGTATTCCAATACATTTGATGCCCATAGGCTGATGAAACTGGCAGAGGCTAAGTATGACAGATCAACTGTCAATCGCCTTAATGAATTGCTTTTCAAGGCTTATTTTGTTGAAAATCTGATTCTTGCCGACCATAAGGTTCTTATGGACAAGGCAATAGAAGCCGGAATGGATGAGAAAAATGCAAAAGATGTGCTTGAATCGGGCAAATATGCCGATGAGGTTAGATTTGATGAGCGCGAGGCAGGTATGCGTGGAGTACATGGGGTTCCTTATATCGTATTCAACGGTGATTTCGCTGTTCCTGGTGCGCTTACTCTTGACGGTTTCAAGTCGGCGATTGAGCGCACGATGAGAAAAGTAAAAGACAGCGAACCGGTAGGACGTGCACATCAGTGTGGTCCAGACGGATGTAAGTTATTCTAATTAAAGG
>CAMWUZ010000076.1 GCA_947177595.1 uncultured Porphyromonadaceae bacterium
TCACATGACTCATCTTGTCAAGCTGTTTCTTTACCGCCTCGTTTATAGCCGGATGGTTATAACCATGAATACATGCCCACCAAGATGACATTCCGTCTATCAAAACAGTATCATCTTCCAGAATAATTTTTGAACCTTCCGCTCTTTTGACTTTATATGTCGGGAGTGGGTCTATTGTCGAGGTGTATGGATGCCATAAATGCTCTCTGTCCCAGACATCGTGCAGAGACAGATCACAACCGGATGATGTTTTCTCTTCATTCATAATCGCGGCAAAGTTACAAAAATATCCTCTCATTATTTTCTCCGGTTCTAACTTCGATATTAACTAATCAAAAATATAATCACACGAGCGAACTCTTACGCCCTAAGGGTTGTTTAATAGACGTAACATAAAACAACTGTAATTCAATGAAAGAACTTCCTACATACGTTCAGCCCCGCCTTCCCTACGCGCCGGATGCTCTGGCACCCGCTATATCACAGGAAACTGTTGATTTCCATTATGGGAAGCATGAAAAAGCCTATATCGACAACCTCAACAAACTTATTGAGGGTACCGAATTTGAAGATATGGCCCTTGAAGATATAATCAAATCTTCTACAGGCGCGTTATTCAATAATGCGTCGCAGGCGTGGAACCATATTTTCTATTTCTTCACTCTGTCACCCGACGGAGGAGGAGAGCCTGATGGTGAACTTCGCAAAGCTATCGACCGTGATTTCGGAAGTTTTGAGAAATTCAAGGAAGATTTTGTACAGGCAGGAGTAACCCTATTCGGTTCCGGATGGGTATGGTTGTCAAGAGACAACGACGGCAAGTTGTTCATCACTCAAGGGCACAATGCCGGTAATCCGCTCACAGACGGACTCACTCCGTTACTCACATTTGATGTGTGGGAACACGCATATTACCTCGACTATCAGAACAGAAGAGCGGATGCCCTCAAGAAACTGTGGGACATCGTTGACTGGGACGTAGTCGCATCAAGATATTAAAACATTTAGCATCAGAGCTTAGAAGATACAGCACTAATAAGCATAATGTGATGAATGGAAAGGGAACTGCTCGTGAGAGTTGTTTCCTTTTTCCATTTTATTTATCGCATTACAGTTCATGTGGCATATTTAACCGAATTACAGCCAAATCTTTTTACGATCGCATAATTTTACTTAAAAAGTTTCTGAGCCTTACCGGATTGTTACTTTTGTAAAAAAAAATACATCTGATTATGAACCTAAAGAATTCCGCTCATTATATTGCAAACTCAAGCAGGGGAATGTATGATTCCAGATATGAACATGATGCTTGTGCGTAGGCTTACTCGTAAACGTGGGTGGCAGAAAAAGCCACAGACGGGTATAACAGGCACTTCAGGTGCTTGAGAATATGGTTCACCACGGAGCTGAAGGAGCAGACCCGCTAACCGGTGACGGTGCGGGAATAATGGTACAGATTCCACATGAATTTATTCTTCTTCAGGGTATTCCGGTCCCTGAAAAAGGAAGATATGGCACAGGTATCGTTTTCATGCCTAAACACAATCACTCTCAGGAAGTAATTCTTGACATTATTGTACCTCTTCTATCAAAAACAACTCTTACCATATCCATATACTTTTAGCTGGATACAAATCTGGGTACACAAAATTTGTACCCAGATTTGTATCCAAAATTACGTATTTTGGCGGAATTTGGCGTTGTTCAGCGAAATAATTTTACAGAACACATATCCTCCAGAATATATTAAAAACCAGCAACTTATCCCGTAATTCACTAATTATCAGGACATAACAAAGGCGGCTATGATGCCGCCTTAGTATCCCCGTGGGGAGTCGAACCCCAATCGTTGGAACCGGAATCCAATATTCTATCCATTGAACTACGGAGACTTGAAACGGATAAAGGGTACTATTTGCAACCTTTTCCGCCGCAAAATTACTCAAATTTGCGTAAATTTGCAAAAACATGAGAAATGAAGGTTAGAATAGAACCCGGCTGGGGTGAACAACTGAAAGAGGAGTGGGAGAAAGACTACTTCCGCTCTCTGACCGATTTTGTGCGCGCTGAGTATGCCAAAGGACAGGCATTCCCACCTGCCGGCAAAATTTTTGCGGCATTTGACTCCTGCCCCTTCAATGATGTCAAAGTGGTCATTCTCGGTCAGGATCCTTATCATGACGTTGGTCAAGCCAATGGTTTATGTTTTTCGGTAAATCCGGGTATTCCTATTCCTCGCTCTCTTGTGAATATCTTTCGGGAAATCGCATCTGATACCGGATGTGAAATGCCGAAAGATGGGGATCTCAGCCGTTGGGCGCGACAGGGCGTTTTCCTCCTCAACTCCACACTCACTGTTGCTCCTCACAGAGCAGGCAGTCATCAGGGTAAAGGTTGGGAAGAATTTACCGATGCGGTAATTCGTGTTCTCGCTGAAAAGAAAGAAGGTCTTGTCTTCATACTCTGGGGCTCTTATGCGGCAAAAAAAGGAGAATTCATTGACTGCAGCAAGCATCTTGTACTCACTTCCCCTCACCCATCTCCTCTCAGCGCATCGCGGGGATTTTTCGGCAATCACCACTTCTCGCGGACTAACGACTATCTTATAAAACAAGGAAAGAAACCGATTGTATGGTAACCAAGTATTCTCTTGAAGAGCGTATAGCTCGAATGAAAGAACTTAGAAAGCAAGGATATATATGCTCTCAGTGTGTGGCAATGGTGTTTGACGACATTCACGGGATGTCTCCGGAACTCACTGAGAGGCTAACAGCCGGATTCGGTGGAGGAATCGGTGGCTCAGGTGAAGTTTGCGGGGCTGTCAGCGCCATGGTTATGCTTGACGGATGCGTCAACTACACCAGTCAGGACGAAAAGAAACAGCTATATTCTCATGTTAGAAATCTCTGCGAAAAATTCAAATACTGTAACGGTTCACTCCTTTGCCGGGACTTACGCGTTCCCGGTAAAAAGACTTGCAACGAGCTCATCGAAGAGGTCATAACAACCTGTCATAATGAATATTGCAAGTAAGCATATTCTTCTTTTCCTGCTCATCTTCATATCGTTGACCGTATATGGAGAAGATAGTGATACCCGCTGGGGATGTCTTGAACCGGAGTTTAAATCGCTTCAGGTGCTTGTGAATGGCAGAAATGATCTGCCACCGGTTTTGATTGCAGGCAGTAGCGACCGTCTCACTATCAGTTTTGACGAACTCGCCACTAATGCTAGATACCTGCGGTGGAATCTTACTCACTGTAATGCACTTTGGGAGCCTGAAAACATTTCTGAATTTGAAGTTACAGACGGAATAAATGAGGTTACTGTAGATGACTATCAATTCTCTCAGGCAACACTGACACACTATGTTCATTATACTATAACAGTGCCTGATGAAAGGATACCGCTCAAACTTTCAGGCAATTATCTCCTTACTGTTTATGAAGAATACAAACAGGAAAAACCGCTTGTGCTAGTGCGTTTCTCAATCGTGGAAAATAGCATGAAGATAACTGCCTCGGTTTCTCCCCGCACCGACATCGACTACATGGATAAGCATCAGCAACTTGAAATTTCCATTGATACCGAGGGAAGCGGAATCAGAAACCTCTATACAGATCTGATTACCATAGTGAAGCAAAATCCCGGAGAATCATCTGGAATCACTTTACCATCACCCACGTTTATAAAAGGTAATACTGCGGTGTACAGCCATCAGCGACCTCTTATTTTTCCGGGAGGAAACGAGTACCGCCGTTTTGAAACAGTTTCAACATCATATCCGGGAATGGGAGTTGACCGCATCATACACACGCCGCAAGGATATACTGCGGATATTCTAACCGACATTCCGAGAAACACCACCGGCTATACTTATGACCGCACTCAGCACGGCGGCTTCACAATTCGCGAATATAATTCCGACAAAAGTGATACAGAGGCTGAATATATCCTGACAAACTTCACCTTTGAAAGCCCCAAACTACCGGTTCAAGTACATATTGACGGTGACTTGACCTCTTACGCCCGTGATTCATCCTCACAGATGGAATACAATCCATACACAGGCTACTATGAAAAAAGCCTCTTTCTGAAACAAGGCGCATACGACTATCGCTATGTAACTGTCAATCCCGTCACAGGAAAGGTTGCGACCGATCTCACTGAAGGAAACTATTGCGATACCTCAAACAGATATGTGATATATGTTTACTATCGCATACCTGGAGAGCGATTTGACCGCCTTGCGGCTGTAACCTGCGCAGAATTACATCAATAAACAATGACCCAAGAAGAGATTATGCTACAGATAGGAGATACACTTGTGAGCCTCGACCTCGCCGAAAGATTCTTTTGCTGTGATTTGGACAAATGTCTCGGACAATGCTGCATAGAAGGGGATGCAGGAGCACCTATTACCCGAGATGAATACCGGAAACTTGAAGAAATCACCCCGGCACTCAAATCCGAATTACTTCCTGCCGCGCTTAGAGTGATTGAAGAGACCGGAGTTGGCTACACTGATGAAGAGGGTGATCTGGTAACTTCTATCATTGACGGCAAAAACTGTGTTTATACCTGCTACACATCCGGAGGAAAATGCCTTTGCGCCATTGAAAGAGCCTATAGACAAGGTAAATGCGATTTCCGTAAACCTATCTCGTGCTACCTATACCCGCTGCGACTCACAGAATATCCCACCTTTACCGCAGTGAATTATCACCGCTGGAAAATATGCAGGAGCGCCGAACAAAACGGCAAAGAACTCGGTATCAGACTATATCAGTTTATGAAAGAACCCCTTATTGAGCGGTTCGGCAAAGAATGGTATGATGAACTCGCCGAGGCTTGTGAGGCTTACCTCGCCGAACAGAAATAACTGTCGCGGTTGAAGCGGCGCGACAGAATCCACAAAGCCACTCCCCTCACCACAAGATACGATATAAAGGCAAGCCATAAGCCGTGATTTCCAAACCTGCTGAATGACATATAAAATACTCCGAAAAACACTCCCATTGCCATAAGCATGGATACAAGCATGGATCGCGTTTCGGTTGTTCCGATAAATATACCGTCCCAGGTAAAGGCTAAAAAGCCCGCAAATGGAATAGTTGCAGCCCAATATATATAATCTCTTGAGGCTGCCGCTACTTCTACATCATCAGTGAGAAAACCGATAAATAACTCTCCACAAAGGGCATACAGAGTTGTAAACACTGCTGATATCGCAACTCCGAACCATAGCAGATATTTCACCGTCTGCCGGAAACCAATCCGGTCACAAGCGCCCTTGTATTTGCCGCTCAGCCCTTCACCGGCAAAGGCAAATCCGTCCATAAAGAAAGAGAATATGGTAAAGAGCTGCATTATCAGCGAGTTGACCGCAAGCATAGTGTCTCCCTGCGATGCACCTATTCTGGTAAACCATAGAGTCACTATGATCAGACACAGTGTACGCAGAAATATATCTAAATTGATCGAGAAAAAACGTCTAAGTCCGCTCCATTCAAATACCGCAGTGAGTGACGGCAATTTGACCTTATATTTCCTCGCGGCAAAAACTACAGCAGCTGTCAAACCGACCCACTGAGCTATAGCTGTTCCTAAGGCAAGACCGTTAATATTCAGATTGCACCCATACACAAAAGCAATGCTTCCGGCTATGTTCACAACATCCACAAGCAGTGAAATCCACATGGTTATACGTGAATTCTGCATACCCACAAACCATCCTGTAAACGCGAATATACTCAGAGTTGCCGGTGCAGCCCATATCCTTATCATGAAATAGCTCTGTGCAAGCTGTCGTGCCGTCCCTTCAACCTTCATGCTGTCAAGCAAGAGAGAACATATAGGATGCCGCAGAAGTATCATCACTAATCCCGACATCAAAGCGATTGTCACCGCCCTGCCAAGCACTACTGAAGCCGCATCCCTGTCTCCGGCACCGTATGCCTGTGCGGTGAGTCCGCTTGATCCCATCCGTAGAAAATTGAACAGCCAGTACAGGAGATTAAACATACTTGTGCCAACAGCCACTGCCGCAATATAAGCGGGACTTCCGAGATGCCCGGCAATAGCAACGTCAGTAATGCCGAGTACCGGCACAGTGACATTAGTCACTATAGCCGGTACTGACAATGAGAGTATCGCGCCGCAGATAGCCTTGCGCGACCTATTTATATCTTTACAATCAGCCTTTCTTGGCATTAAGGCTCTGAATGGCGAGATATACAATGATTGCGGCATAAGCTATCACACCGAGCCACTGGTTTGTAATCACATTCATTGTGCTTTCATACTCAAATCCGGCAAAACGGGTAAGAGCTGCAAACACGCCGAAGAGAGCACCGCCGGCAATAAGACCGGAAGCGATGAGAGTACCGCGGTCACGACGCGCATCATTTACAGCCTTATCCTTGGAGCGGGTAGAAACAAACCAGGCGATGGCACCGCCTACAAGCATGGGAGTGTTAAGCTGCATCGGAATGAACATACCGAGACAGAATGCGAGCGCTGGAACTCCGAGCCAGTTGAGAAGCAGTGCAAGAACCGCACCTGTCATATACAGAATCCAGGGAGTATCACCACCCATCATGATAGGCTCGATCACCTTTGCCATAGCGTTTGCCTGAGGCGCCACGAGAGCATCGGTTCCGGTGAAGCCGTAAACTTTATTAAGCAGAAGAATCACACCGCCTACTGTTGCCGCTGAAACAAGAGTTCCTACAAACTTCCAGCTCTCCTGCTTGCGCGGAGTGGATCCGAGCCAATAGCCTATCTTGAGGTCGGTTACAAAGCCTCCTGCCATAGACAGTGCGGTACATACCACACCTCCGATAACCATAGAAGCGACAATGCCGGAAGTGCCGTTGATTCCGATAGCAACGAATATCGCGCTCGCGATAATTAGAGTCATCAGAGTCATGCCGCTCACCGGGTTTGAACCTACAATAGCGATAGCATTAGCAGCAACTGTGGTAAACAGGAATGAGATTGCGGTAACCACTATCCATGCCACGAGTGCCTGCCAGAAATTATGTAGCACACCAATCCAGAAGAATACGAGTACTGCAACAAGAGCGATAACCATGAAAAATACAATATGCTTCATTGAAATATCTCTTTGCCAGCGAATTGTGGCAGCAGCTCCTTTTGACGAACCCTTGATTTCACGCGCAGCCAGTCCGGCAGCCTGCATGATGATACCCCATGATTTCACAATGCCGATGATACCCGCCATCGCAATACCGCCGATACCTATGAGACGGGCATAATTGGAGAACAATGCATCCGGAGTCATCGCTGCTATGTCGGTAGCGCCGTAAGTCCCGATCAGAGGTATTATTACCCACCACACGAATGCAGAACCGGCGAAAATCACAAAAGCATATTTGAGACCGACGATATATCCGAGACCGAGCAAAGCCGCTCCGGTATTGCAGCTGAACACCAGTTTGGTCTTTTCTGCAAGAGCGGTACCCCAGCCGGTAACAGCCGATGTGACCGTTTCAGCCCATACACCGAAAGTGGCGACCACATAGTCATAGATACCGCCGATAAGAGAGGCTACAACAAGAATCTTCGCCTGACCACCCTCTTCAGAGCTCTTTGTCTGAGCACTGACAAGCACCTGAGTGGTAGCGGTAGCTTCAGGGAAAGGATACTTGCCGTGCATATCTTTCACAAAATATTTACGG
>CAMWUZ010000077.1 GCA_947177595.1 uncultured Porphyromonadaceae bacterium
GTTACGGATGGCAAGTAGGTGAAATTTGGGCTGGCGAGGAATCCGGCTACGATATAACCGAGAACCACAGGCTGCTTTAGCCATTTGAAGAGCACGGTCGTTATCGCGGCGAGTATAAGGATGAACGCAAGGTCTTTGATAAGACCTTCAACAGGCAGCTGAGCTGCTTCGACTGATGCAAGAATCATATTGAAACCTGATTGGCGAGTGAAATAGACTGAGTGTCATTTAGTTTTCTCAGTGCAGAAAAGAGTCTAATGAATTCGGTGGTGCTTTTAACGAGTACAACGAGGTTTAGACTGGTTATCCGCTTTTCATAGTCATACTCGGCAAAAACATTTGTGAGGTTGATGTGAAATTCGGTGAGCGTGCGCCGGTAGAGCTCTATATCTTCCACAATGCCGTGAACACGGATGCGGATGATACGTGTCTCCCAGCCGACATGAACTTTTCTCTCTATGGCTTCAATGAAGAGAAGTACCACGAGAATGAGTGCCGTGGCGACAACGGACACGAGGTACATACCCACTCCCACGGCCATACCAATAGTCGCGACCATCCATATACTTGCCGCTGTGGTGAGTCCGCGCACTGAGCCTTTCATCTGTATGATAGCTCCCGCACCGAGGAAACCGATACCTGTTATCACCTGAGCGGCAATACGCCCCGGGTCACCGTTTTTGAGACCGAGATATTCCTGCGGCACATAGATGGAGAGCAGCATGGCAAGTGTTGCTCCCATCGAGATGAGGGCAAAGGTTCGTATGCCGGCAATCTGCCCCTTGCGTTTTCTCTCGACTCCGACACAGCAGCCGAGGAGCATACTCAGGCACAGTTTGAATATGGTGGAGGGTGTTGTGACCTCAACCGAGTTTATGGAGGTGTAAAAATCCTGAAGCAGAGAAGTCATCGCTGTTACTTCTTGAGGGTGAAGTGGCGCGAAGCAATGCGGAAATTATCGGCAAACAGCTCCACAGTATAGTCGCCAGGTGTCAGTGCAGTATTCACATCCCAGTAGATAGTGACTCCGGACATCTCTTCACCGGTATATTCGATAGTTTTCTTAGCCGTGCATGGCACATTGCCTCCATCAAACGAGAAGCTGCCGGCATTGCCGAGCAGTGAGCCCTCAGGACTGGTGATACGGAGATATATGGTTTTGTTGCCTACCGGAGTGGAGTTGTTCTGAGGAATGGTGAATGTGATCATAAGCTGTACCGCTTTGGTGACATTTTTCTCAGCCTTGCCATTTTTTTTCAGTGGTGTGAGGGTGAGTCCTGTGACATTCAGCTTTTCAGCGAGTGTCATTCGCTCGCTGAGGGTGGCATTAGTCTTAGAAACCTCCTGCACGCGGGTGGAGAGTTCCTGATTCTGAGATTTAATTTCTTCATTTTCGGCTCTCAATCCGGCATTTTCTTTACCAAGCGAGTCAATCTGAACGATATAATGGCGAAGCAGTCCACGAAGGGTTGAAATCTCGTTCTGGAGCTGAGAAATTCTCTGCTGGCTCTTCTTTTTCTCAGAATTGAGTTCCTGAAGCAACTGCTCGATTTTGGTTTTTGCAGCATTGTATTTTGCAACAATAGTGTCGCCTTCCATGCGAAGAGCCTGATCTTCATATTGTGCAAACTGAGAATTGATAGCTTCATATTCGTTAGCAAGCTGCAGTTGCTCGTTGGTGAGCTGCAACTGTTCGTTCTCCGCCTTGACCGAGTCAATATCTCCTTTGAGCGCGGTGACCTGGAAGAGACTGAAACAGAGCGCACCAATAAGCAGAATGACGAGTATGAGCGCAATCCAAATCAGTTTAGAGTTTTTTATGTCCATCTGTTAGTCGTTAGTCTGTAATTTATTAGTTATTAGAGCCCTTTGCCGTGGCAGTTTTTGTATTTTTTGCCACTACCGCACGGGCACGGGTCATTTCGGCCTATGCGTGGTCCCGCCTGAGCTGGCATGGGACGCTGCTTCTCTCCCTGCGGAGCCGATGCGGCAGCTCTGTTTGCATCCCCGGGGAGTGAGTCGCGGCTCTCTCTGTAGGCAGGCGCAGCCTGACGTGGCATCTGTTTCTGAACTTGAGGCTGTGCGGACGCTCCCTGCTGATCTCCTGCGGGACGCTGCGGCACATACAGGGCACCGCGCATAAGAGCGGAGATAACCTTAATGTTGAGGTTATTAAGCATCTGCTCGAAGAGGTGGAACGACTCAACCTTGTATATTACCAACGGGTCTTTCTGCTCATAGCTTACGTTCTGAACACTCTGGCGCAACTGGTCAAGTTCGCGGAGATGCTCTTTCCAAAGTTCGTCGATAGTAACGAGAAGAATAGCCTTGTGCCATTCTTTCACGATAGCCTTACCGTCGCTCTTATATGCATCAAGAAGATTGACAGGAATATTGAAAATGCGTTTGCTGTCGGTCATGGGCACGACAATCATGTTTTCCATACCACGGTTTTCAACACAATCCTTGATAACCGGCATGGCTATATCGCGGATTTTCTGACCTTTTCGGTCAAAAGACTCCATAGCTGCGGCATGAATACGGTCGATAGCCTCCTCTTTGCTCAATGACCGGAATTCAGCTTCAGTGAATGGGGCTTCGATAGTGAGAATCTTGAAGAGCTCAAGAGACAACTCATTGTAGTCGCCGGGCTGATCGTAGGTTGTGACAAGATTTTCGATAACATCGTAGAACATATTGGCTATGTCGATACCAATTTTTTCTCCGAGCAGAGCGTGGTGACGGCGGGCATAGATATATGTACGTTGTTTATTCATAACGTCATCATACTCAAGGAGACGCTTACGGATACCGAAGTTGTTTTCCTCAACTCTCTTCTGGGCGTTTTCAATAGCTCTGGTCACCATCCGGCTTTCAATCATCTCGCCCTCTTTGAGACCGAGGGTGTCAAGCATCTTCATGACGCGGTCGGTTGCGAACAGGCGCATCAACTGGTCTTCAAACGACACATAGAATACTGATGAACCCGGGTCACCCTGACGGCCGGAACGTCCGCGGAGCTGACGGTCAACACGGCGGCTCTCGTGGCGCTCAGTACCAATGATAGCGAGACCTCCGGCTTCTTTCACTTCATCGGGGAGCTTGATGTCGGTACCACGACCTGCCATGTTTGTTGCGATAGTCACAGTGCCGGGTTTACCCGCGAGTGCCACGATATCAGCTTCTTTCTGGTGGAGCTTGGCGTTGAGCACATTGTGGGGGATGCGGCGCATGGTGAGCATACGGCTCAGGAGCTCGGAAATGTCAACGGAAGTTGTGCCGACAAGTACAGGGCGTCCTTCGTTTCTGAGTCGTTCAATCTCTTCAATTACCGCGGCATATTTTTCTTTTTTTGTTTTGTAAACGCGGTCATCCATATCCTTACGCGCGATAGGGCGGTTTGTGGGAATGGTGACAACATCGAGTTTGTAAATATCCCACAGCTCTCCCGCTTCTGTCTCTGCGGTACCGGTCATACCGGCGAGCTTGTGATACATTCTGAAATAGTTCTGGAGTGTGATAGTGGCGAAAGTCTGAGTGGCGGCTTCCACTTTCACTCCTTCCTTCGCTTCGATAGCCTGATGAAGTCCGTCAGAGTATCTTCGTCCCTCCATGATACGACCTGTCTGCTCATCGACAATCTTGATTTTATTGTCATCAATCACATACTCAACATCTTTTTCAAAGAGCGTGTATGCTTTAAGTAGCTGAGTGACGGTGTGAACGCGCTCTGCCTTGACGGCATAGTTCTGCATCAGTTCATCTTTTTTAGCGCGTCGCTCCTCGATGTTTTCAATGGTCTCCGCCTCAGAGAGCTGTGCCGCGATATCAGGGAGTACGAAGAATTCAGGATCGGCGCTTGTGCCAGTGAGAAGGTCAATGCCCTTATCAGTGAGCTCTACGCTTCTGTTTTTCTCATCAATGACAAAATAGAGCGGTTCGGTAGCTTTGGGCATCTCGCGGGCGTTGTCCTGAAGATAATATCCTTCTGTTTCGAGAAGGATATTCTTGATGCCTTCCTGAGATAGGAATTTGATAAGCGCGCTGTTTTTGGGGAGACCTTTGAATGCCCGGAAAAGCAGGAGCGCACCCTCTTTTTTCACCTCCTTGTCGTCAGAAGCGAGTTTTGTCTTGGCATCGCTAAGAAGCTGTGTGACGAGTTTACGCTGCGCCGCAACCACTTTTTCTACATTAGGACGGTATTCATTAAACATCTGGTCATCACCTTTTGGTACAGGACCGGAGATGATAAGCGGTGTTCTGGCATCATCTATCAGCACAGAGTCAACCTCATCGACAATAGCATAGTAGTGCTTTCTCTGCACCAGGTCTTCCGGAGACATCGCCATATTGTCGCGGAGATAGTCGAAACCGAACTCATTGTTTGTGCCGAAAGTGATGTCGCAGTTGTATGCCGCTCTGCGGGCGGGGGTATTTGGCTGATGCTTGTCGATACAGTCGACGGTAGAACCATGGAACATATATAGCGGCCCCATCCATTCGCTATCGCGCTTGGAGAGATAGTCGTTGACGGTAACGACGTGTACCCCCTTACCAGAAAGAGAACGGAGGAAAACCGGCAGGGTAGCTACGAGGGTCTTACCTTCACCGGTAGCCATCTCTGCAATCTTACCCTGATGAAGAACAATACCGCCTATGAGCTGCACCTCATAGTGTGTCATGTCCCATTTGATTTCATTACCGCCGGCAATCCAGCGGTTTTTATAAATAGCCTTGTCGCCGTCGATAGTCACGAAGTCCTTGCCTTGTGCAGCAAGGTCACGGTCCATGTCAGTTGCAGTGACTATAACGGTTTCGTTAGCCGAGAATCGAGCGGCGGTTTCTCTAAGAGTGGCGAAAACAACCGGGAGATGCTCGTTGAGTTTATCTTCCAGTATGTCAATGATGTTTTTTTCGTGGCGGTCAATCTCATCCCAAAGTGGCTGGCGCTCGTCGAAAGGTAGAGTCTCGATCTGCTCTTTCTTTTCCACGATAGCTTTTTCGTCTTCGGCAATCGCGTTTTTGATATCAGTCCTTACTGCGGTGATTTTATTGCGGAGTTCATCGTTCGAGAGTTGCTGCAGCTCCGGACCGAGAGCAATGATTGAATCAACAATCGGACGGATTTCCTTGAGGTCGCGCTGCGATTTGTTGCAGAATATTTTGCTTAAAAAAGAGTTTAGTGACATGTAGTATAGTGATTTTTAATATTTTATCAAATTAATATAGTATGCACTGATTGCAGTTTGTAAATCGAGTGCAAAGATAGTTTAAATAGCTGAGAAATAGGGGAATCAGCTATGAAAAAGTGAGGTTTAGAATTTTAACGCCGGCATGGATGCGGCATTGGGGGAGCGTATTCTTAGAATACGGCTGACTGTTGGCGCGATAGTGCGCGCATCAACCGGGGTGTTGATCTGCACAGCCGGTACGCCCGGACCCATGATAAAGGCGGGTGATGAAACGAAATTATCTCTTGCTATTGTAGTTGTGCCACTCACTCCAGTGAGGTTGAAGTCGTCAGATACTTCCCATCCGGGAGTGATATTGACAATAACATCTCCGGAATTATTAACCGAAGTGTTTCTTTTGAGCGCCGCGGCATTGTCACCTGCACGTGATGCTATAATGTCATCAATAGTGAAAACGGTGCTGACTCCGCTCATCCTTTCCAAAAACTCTGCAGCTTCAGCTCTCACTGTGGCAGGGTCAAGGCTGTAGTTTTTGATAGTCTGACGGTTGAGGTAGAAATTACGGTCGTAGTAGCCGTTGACCCACTCACCATTACCATGCAGCGCCATAAGGTAGGCGTTGAGGAGTGAAACCGCTCTTTTTGCGGAAAAAACTCCGGTCGGAACGCCCCATTTCTCGTCATCTCTCCTGCCGGTGTTTGATGCAGGATGCCCAACAAGGAAGACAAGCGCGTTTCCTCTGCCGGCTTTTGCGTCAATTGTCTTGAACAGAGCTGCGAGATCATGATCGAGCCGCAGATATGCGTCGAAAGTTTCAAGACGATTGTCACCGTCCCGTGAATAGGGATATGGAGTGAGTGTATAGGCAAGATTGAGCATATCTATCGCATCTCTCTGAGCGAACTGCATGGAAGAGAGGTAATCGATGGCAATCTGAGTCAGCTCGTGGTTTACTTTCGGAGATGCTTTAAAGTGGTCTATTCTGTCCGGATCCTTTCTGGAGAAAGTGTGGCGGTAGGGATACTGTGCCTTATATGCGGGGATATCGGGATAAAGCTGTGGCTGAATCAGCGGTTCCCACGCCATAGTGTCTATTCTTGAAGCGAGGGGCTGCCTGTAGTTGCGTGAAGATATTGCAACGGGTACATCTTTGTAATAGGTGGAAGTTGCCCACTTCTCTGTCTTGTCGTCAATCCAAAAAGCGCTGTTACCGGCATGCCCCGCCATTATGATTGCCGCCTCCGGATTTGGTGCGAGACTGTAAACCCAGCCTGTTCCGGCGGCATCCATTCTCACTTCATCGCCGATAGTGGATACGGCAATAGCTGCCGGTGAGAAAGTACGGTCGGTGAAATTGCCTAATGCAGCAGGATCATTTAGCGTAGAGGATACTCTTTTTGCCGCTGGGTCATATTTCTTAGCCGCATGAATCTCGTTAACGGGGGGCGTAGCACCGGTGAATATGAGTGCGGTAGCGGCAGCAGGATCAAGCCGGGTGCCATAATCAAGGTCGGCTATCGCCGCGCCCTCGTTCATGAGTCGCTTGAATCCGCCGGATGAGAGTCGGTTTTCAAGGAGGGTTAGGTAGTCGGCATTCAGCCCTTCGACCATAATACCGACAACGAGTTTAGGGCGCGGAGGCACAGCCTGCGCTTCCGCCACAAAACCAATCAACGATACGAGGAGTATCCCGAGTATCTTATCCGATATAAATTTCTCCTTTTTCTTTCGCATTTTGTGATATGGATATAGCTCCATGCCCGCAAAAGGTCACAAGCCCACAAGGGTATAAATGCGAGATTGAGACTTTGGTTCATTATAGGCATGAGAATTATCATCACGCAAATTGCTGCAAAGTTAACGATTTGATACCAAATCAGGAAACCTGAGCAGCGTTTCACCCAAATAAGTACCGGCACAAACAGGCAGAATGGATTGAGCCAGAGGATAAGCAGATTTGGAGAGGTCGCCTCGTGAGATGAGATAAATACAAGAAATGTGATGACGCAGCCTGTGAGCCCAAATACAGTAAATAGCAACGCGTCAAACCATCTGGAAACACGGCGGCGCCACAGGTCAAATTTTGTAATTATAAATGTGATGAGGAAAAGAAAGGAGAATACGGCAAGCGGTGTAACATACCAGGGGGTAGGAGGTGCCGTAACATCTACGCCGGTGGAGAGTATGTTTTGCCGTACTACGATCGGACGGTTTCCGGCTGCTGCAAGTTCCATCTGTCGCATCAGCAAGTCGGGCGCGAAGGTTGTTTCGATTTTGGTCAACGGGTAGTCGATTCCACTTCCGAGCGCGAGGTCAATGCCAAACTGATACCAGGGATAATTTCGATGGTAGTTTCGCATTATTGATCGGAAAGTAGGCTCAACGCCGGTTATATCCGTAGGTGGCTGTGCAAGTCTGAGAACCCCAAGGTGCAAACAATGGCCGTTACCATC
>CAMWUZ010000078.1 GCA_947177595.1 uncultured Porphyromonadaceae bacterium
CTCAAGGTCATTTTTGTAGATTATTAGTTCACCCGTTGTCTGATTGTCACGGAAAAGATGCCCTGCAAGAAGCATTTTGTCAACGAGAGTCGTTTTGCCGTGGTCAACGTGGGCTATAATAGCGATGTTGCGAATATTCTGCATATTGATGTGAATTATCATCTAAAAAATCCGGGCGCAAAGTTAGTCTTTTTTTTCCAATCTGCGGCTATAATTATGTAACTTTGCAGAGTGTAAACCTCATCGGTAGGTTTTATGCGAATGAAAAGGTAGTTAGACAATTATGAGCGAAATAAATATTCTGGGAATAGAGAGCTCGTGTGACGACACGAGCGCCGCTGTGATAACCGACGGAATTTTGCGCAGCAATGTTATCGCCGGTCAGAGCATTCATGAAGAATACGGTGGCGTGGTGCCTGAACTTGCAAGCCGTGCCCATCAGCAAAATATAGTACCGGTTGTGGATGCCGCCCTCAAACGCGCGGGGCTCACGCCAAAAGACTTGAGCGCGATTGCCTTTACCCGCGGTCCCGGTCTTCTCGGCTCACTCCTTGTTGGCACATCATTTGCAAAAGGAATGAGTCTGGGACTACGTATTCCTATAATAGATGTGAATCATCTTCACGGTCACGTTCTCAGCCATTTCATTCGCCGGGAGAAAGATGACGAGGTGCCTGATTTTCCGTTTCTATGTCTTCTTGTGAGCGGAGGCAACAGCCAGATTATCCTGGTGAAGAGCTCGGAAGATATGGAGATTCTCGGCAAGACAATAGATGATGCGGCGGGTGAGGCATTTGACAAATGTGCCAAAGTGATGGGTCTCCCCTATCCCGGCGGTCCTCATATCGACCGTCTTGCTGCTGAAGGGAACAGTCAAAGATTCAAATTCGCCAAACCGAGAATCGCCGGACTTGATTACAGTTTCAGCGGCCTCAAAACATCTTTTCTCTACACGCTGCGTGACGAGTCAAAGGCTAATCCGAATTTTGTAACTGAAAATATGGCGGATCTTGCGGCATCGCTTCAGCATACTATAGTGGATATTCTCATAGACAAATTGGACAAAGCTGTCAAACAGACCGGAGTGAAAACTATTGCTATAGGAGGCGGTGTCAGCGCTAATTCGGGAGTGAGAAACGCTGTGGCTGAGTATTGCGCCAGGCGAGGACTGAAAGCATTCATACCGGAGAGAGTCTTTACTACTGACAACGCCGCTATGGTTGCGATAGCCGGATATTTCAAATACATTAAAGGAGATTTCTGTACGTATGACGCTGTGCCATACGCGCGGGTAAGCATATAAGCAAGATATGGAAGCAAGCATTGTAGCGATCGGTGATGAACTGTTGATCGGTCAGGTTACAGATACAAACAGCGGGAGTATTGCCAGGATTATGGCTCCGGCAGGTTGGAAAGTTGCCGGAGTGGAAGTGTGCGGTGACAGTGGTGATGAAATCCGGAGTGCGATAGACAGAGCATTCCACCGCAGCAATGTTGTGCTGACCACCGGCGGTCTCGGTCCGACCAAAGATGACATTACCAAACAAGTGCTCATGGAAATTTTCGGCGGCGAGCCGGTTGAAAACAGTGAGGTGCTTGAAAATGTAAGGAAAATAATGAGCCGCCGAGGGCTGGAGATGAATGAGCTGACTGCGGCACAGGCTATTGTGCCGAGTAGCTGCGAGGTTATCCAAAACCGGCTGGGAACAGCCCCGCTCATGTGGTTTGAACGAGACGGCAAGGTACTCGTTGCTATGCCCGGTGTACCATTTGAAACGGTGGGAATGTTTACGGATGAAGTGTTTCCGAAACTTCAGAAACGATTTCCGAGCAATGAGGTTATCGAACACCGCACATTTATCACTACCGGCATAAGTGAAAGCGCACTCGCCGAAATGCTTGCACCTTTCGAGGAATCACTACCCGAAAACCTGCATCTCGCCTATCTTCCGAATGCAAGCTATATCAGGCTTAGATTAGATGCCAAAGGTGTTGATAAAAAGACTGTGAATAAGGATACGGATGCTGCCTGCAACCGAATCAGGAGCATCGCCGGTGAATATATCGTTGCCAACGAAGATATAACGCCCGCCGAGCTTCTTCTGAAAGAGGCTGACCGATATGGTGCGACATTAGCCACCGCAGAGAGCTGCACAGGCGGAAATATCGCCGGAGCTATAACCGCTATTCCGGGAAGTTCCGCGAGTATGCTCGGAGGAGTGGTTTCATACAGCAACAGCGTCAAAACCAATGTTCTCGGGGTTGACCCGGAACTGATTGACAGAAAAGGCGCCGTGTGCGAAGAGGTCGCCATGCAGATGGCTGCCGGTGTGTGCCGTCTCACCGGTTCGACTGTAGGAATAGCTACGAGCGGCATAGCCGGTCCCGGGGGAGGCAGTGCTGAAAAACCGGTGGGAACAGTTTGCATAGCCATTGCGGTGGAAAATAAGTGTGAATCCGTGACCATGCATTTTGCCGGAAACAGGCAAAGGATAATCGAGCGCGCGGTTAACCACTCTATTTTAATGGCGGTGAAGATGCTACGAAACAAAAAAGAAAACTGAAATCTCAAAAAAATAAATAAGGTGACTGATTTTCTCAGCTATTTTGCGTAAGTTTGCGATACCTTATTAAATTCTAACCAAAAAAGAAACAAATAGCGCTATGAGACTGATTATCGAGCCTGATTACGACAAAGTATCCGAATGGGCGGCTAATTATGTTGCCGCACGCATAAACGAGGCAAAACCCACCCCCGAACATCCTTTTGTGCTCGGATGCCCTACCGGCAGCTCCCCTCTCGGTATGTATCGTCACCTTATCAAACTTTGCAAAGAGGGCAAGGTTAGCTTCAAGAATGTAGTGACTTTCAATATGGATGAATATTGCGGCATTCCGCGTGATCATGAGCAGAGCTACTACACTTTCATGTGGACTAACTTCTTCAACCAGATTGATATTCTTCGCGAAAATGTAAATATTCTCAACGGCAATGCCGAGAATCCCGAAGAGGAATGCGCACGCTACGAAGAAAAAATCAAGAGCTACGGCGGCATCGACCTTTTCTTAGGCGGTGTGGGTCCTGACGGTCATATCGCATTCAACGAGCCGGGTTCTTCACTCACCTCACGCACTCGCATGAAAACTCTCACACGCGATACTATTATAGCTAACTCACGCTTCTTTGACAACAACGTTGACCTGGTGCCGAAGACCGCTCTTACTGTAGGTGTGGGCACAATCATGGCAGCGAAGAGCGTATTGCTGATTGTGAACGGTCACAACAAGAGCCGTGCCCTTCATCACGGTGTTGAAGGAGGTATCAGCCAGATGTGGACTATCTCTGCCCTTCAGATGCACCAGAAAGCGCTGATTGTGGCTGACGAAGCAGCTTGCGAGGAACTTAAAGTGGGTACATACCGCTACTACAAAGATATCGAGGCGGCGAACATAGATCCAGCTACACAGCTCTGATTTAAATAGAATCCAAATAAAACTCCTGCAACTCACTACCGGAATTGCAGGAGTTATTTTTTCCTTATTAAATTATTTTATTTCTACACTCGCGCCGGATGTATAGATAAAATGAACGTTTGACCGGTCTCCGGGAATTGTGCTCAGAAATGTTTTTGCCTCATCTTTCATTCCCCAGAAATGCATCGGGAAGAAATTATCTACATTTATATCGGTGAGAAATTCCTTTGCACCTTCGCCAAAGTCGGTTCCCAATCGAGGATCTACCGGAAACATAGCGATATCTATGGTGGGATTCTCACTTGATATGCGGTTCAGTGCTTTTTTAAAAGCAAGTTCAGATTTCCTGACTTCTGCTGAATCTGAATCATCCTTCCAATGCCACAGGTTCAGGTCGCCCGCATGAAATATTTTCTTGCCTCCGGATGTCTCTACCATGAAACTGACTCCGCTGTCAGTAGATGGATAGGCGGCAACACTTATGCCTCCGGGAAGACCTTCTATACGGTCTCCGGCACTCATTCCGGCAACTTCGAGAGTTGAAGGGATGTCACGTGCAGGAACATCATTGGCTGTCACATAAACACGACGGTGATTCTGAGCCATTTCATAGATGCCCGTATTGTAATGATCTTTGTGCTGATGACTCACAAAAAATACGACTGGAGTATCGGGATTGCTCTCAAGAATTTTATGGAGTGCGTGGGATGGATCACGATAATAATCGAAAACCAGAATCACTTCCGGAAGCTGGACTGCAAACCCACTGTGATCCAAATAAGTCACTTTGGTCATAATAGATGATTTAGTTGTTTTATATAACTATAAAACAGCGCAAATCAAAGGTTGTTCAACTTTTAGATTTCAAATACTATCGGCGATACTCGCTGAGAATGCCGTCGCGGAACAGAAGGTAAACACCGTTTTCATACGTCCAGATCTCATACAGAGTACTCTGGTCGGCGCGACGCACCACCTTTGCCGGTGCACCGAGAGCAAGACGGCATTCATCAAGGGTCATGTCTATGGCAATACGGTTGTTTATAATATTCTGCCACACTTCATCACGAATCAGAGGATATCTGAGTCGTGGATCTGTGAGAGAAAACAGTTTATGGAATCCTCTGGGGGCTTTCAAACTGACACCTACAGACATAAACAAGACAAAATTGTCACCGTATTCATCCGCTATCACAAGTTTTATTGGGTATACAGAGTTGCCGGGCAAAACATCAAGAATCTTGACCGGGACATATTTGCGCCCTGTAAAGGATTGCTCTCTCATATCATACCATACCGGAGTGAGAATATAGAATGTGTGCCCTTTCATACGAGCCTTAACAGAATCAACAACGCTGTTTTCAACCGTAAAAGGCACCTCTATGCTTTGCCTGCTTTTCAAAGCTCCCTCCGATGAATCCACGCGGTAAGTCATTTCACGGGACTTAGAGTCAACAAACTGAATCTCGACCATAGGCTCACCGGTGAGAGAAACACCTTCACGCATACCCTTGAAATAGATTACATCTCCCGGATATAACTCCGGCGCTCCGGGATTGAAAATAATTACTATCCTGGAATCAGTGACATTGAATCCCTTGCCCGGTTTCCATGCACCCGGACTCTCACCGGAAATGTCGCCGAGATATTTTTGCTCGGCGATATTTCCCGGAAGGGTTTTCTCTACGCTCTCAGCACTTATCTTCGGTGTGCTCTCCACTCCGGTGAAACAAGATGAGCAGAGAGCAAGCAGGGTGAGGCAAAATAATGATACTTTATTTTCCACCGGGATCAATGCCGAGATTTTGATAAATGAATGAATAAATATCTGTGTACTCGTCCACTACCTTGGCGAGAGGCTTGCCTGCACCATGTCCCGCATTGGAATCAATGCGAATCAACTTGGGGGCATCGCCTGTATCGGCTGCCTGCAGAGTAGCCGCGTATTTAAAGGAGTGGGCGGGAACAACTCTGTCATCATGATCGGCTGTAGTTACCAGAATCGCAGGATAAGGAGTACCGTCATTCTTGATATTGTGAATGGGTGAATAGTCAAGAAGGTACTGAGCCATCTCCTTGGAGTCGGCACTGGTACCGTAGTCACTTGCCCAGTTCCAACCGATAGTAAATAGGTGATAACGCATCATATCCATCACTCCCACTCGAGGAATTGCCACCTTGAAGAGATCCGGGCGCATATTCACAGTCGCTCCGACCAAAAGACCGCCATTGCTGCCGCCCTCGATAGTGATAAGCTCGGGAGTGGTCCAGTTTTCCTTAACAAGATATTCTGCCGCGGAGATAAAGTCGTTGAAAACATTCAGCTTATTCATCTTCGTGCCTGCGGTATGCCACTCTTCGCCATATTCAGAGCCACCGCGGAGATTGGTCTGTGCATAAATTCCTCCGTTTTCAAGCCAAAGGATTCTGTTGGGCGAGAATCCTGGAGTGAGTGAGATATTAAAGCCTCCGTAGCCATATAGATAGACCGGATTCTTACCGTCTCTTTCCAATCCCTTTTTATATGTCAGGAACATAGGTACTTTTGTACCGTCTGCGCTTGAATAAAATACCTGTTCAGTCACATAATCGTCCATATCGAGACCGCTCACATCGGGCTTCTTCACCAATGTGGATTCACCGCTGTTTTTATCATAGGAGTAAACGGCGGAAGGATAAGTGAAAGAAGAGAAGGAATAGAACACTTCATCATTCTTGCGGGAAGATGATAGCGCTATACTTCCGAAAGTCGGGAGGGTTATCTCTGCGAGCTGCTTGCCACTCTTGTCATAAAGATACACATGGTCTGAGGCATCTTTTTCATATGTGACAAGCATATTGTCGCCACTGAACTGCATGGACTTGAGTACACCGTCTCCTTCACCTATCAGCTCTTTCCATGACGAGCGCACAGGATTGGAAACCGGCGCGCTCATAAGCCTGCCTTTGGGAGCGTCAATATTGGTGGTGAAATAGACTATACCGTCCACTACATCTATTATATTGATTTCATAATCCTGGCTCGGCTCCATAATTTTCCAATCACCGCTGCCTTTAAGACTCTTAACCATAACAGAAGTGCCAGTGCCCTCGCCTGCTCCGATAACAAAGATATAGTCTTCGCTGTCCGGTACATAAGCAGTGTGGAAATGCAAAGGATGTGCCTTATCTTCGTAAGCTATCACATCCTCGCTCTGAGGAGTGCCTAATTTATGATAATAAATCTGATGGTTTTCATTTGCATTGCTGAACTCCTTACCTGCCTCGGGACGAGGATATGCGCTGTAATAGAAGCCATCACCTGCCCATTCCGCACCGGTGAACTTCGCCCACTCGATATGATCGGGAAGGAGTTGCTTTGTCTTGGTATCCATCACATATATTTCGGTCCAGTCAGAACCGTTTCGCGACACACTGTATGCCGTATATTTTCCATCGCTAGACGGAAAAACACCTGTCAAAGCCACTGTACCGTTCTCAGAAAGAGTATTCGGATCAAGGAAAACCTCTTTTTTTCCTCCAATAGAGTCGCAACGGTAAAGAACGCTTTGATTCTGCAACCCGTCATTTTCATAAAAATAATATTTACCGTCCTTTTCCTTTGTGGGGAGTCCGCTCTTGGTGTAATTATTTAATTCCGTGAGCCTGTTGCGGATATTATCTCTGAATTTGATTTTGCTCAGATAGCTTTCCGTGAGTGCATTTTCAGCTTTCACCCAGGCAAGAGTCGCTTCACTTGTATCATTTTCCAACGGTCTGTATGGGTCAGCCACGCTGATTCCGAAATACTCATCAGATACCGACTCATCCTTTGGAGCATCAGGATACCGTAGCGAATTATTGCCCGCGCAAGAGCTACCTAATAAAGACAATACTGCCATAGGCACAAAAAATATTATAGACTTCATAAAAGTATTTTATTGTATTCTGTGCAAAATTAGCACATTAGCGCGGTTGCGCAACCACCCGGTAAAAGAAAACAGACGCAAATAGCAAAATTTAACACAAAAAAAATCACCGCATCTATTGTCATTAAAATAAAAATACCTACCTTTGCACTCACAAAACATCGCGGGATGGAGCAGTGGTAGCTCGTTGGGCTCATAACCCAAAGGTCG
>CAMWUZ010000079.1 GCA_947177595.1 uncultured Porphyromonadaceae bacterium
GCATGATTGATATCAGACCTGTACCACATCCTACATCTATGGCTCTTTTGATACCGGATACAGGAGCCCATGCGCCAAGAAGTACGCCGTCAGTGCCGATTTTCATCGCCCCAGCACTGTCGCGCACGCAGAATTTCTTGAAACGGAAGAACGATTCTCTGTTTCGATTGTTTCCCATATACACAAAAGTAACTACTATTTTGATTATTTTTGCAATACTCTAACTAAAAACTGATTTTAAATATGAATATAAACAGCGCTCGTTTCACAATAAGCAATACTGATGTAAATAAGTGTCCCGCGGGAAATCTGCATGAATATGCCTTTATCGGCAGATCAAATGTAGGAAAATCTTCTCTGATCAATATGCTCACCGGTAGAAAAGGCCTTGCCATGACATCTTCGACACCAGGAAAAACAATGCTGATAAATCACTTTCTTATCAACGACTCATTTTATATTGTTGACCTTCCTGGATATGGATATGCCCAAAGAGGAAAAGAGAGTAGGGAAGAGCTCAAGAAGATAATTGACAGCTACATACTTAATCGTGCTCAGATGACTAATCTGTTTGTGCTTATCGACTGCCGTCATGAACCGCAGAAGATTGATATGGATTTTATGGCATGGCTTGGAGAAAACGAAGTGCCGTTTGCTATTGTTTTTACCAAAACTGATAAACTCGGTCCTGAAGCCGGCAAAAGAAGAATCGCGGAATATTGTGAGAAACTGTTGGAACAGTGGGAGGAACTGCCTCCGGTTTTTGTTACCAGTAGTCAGAGTGGTAAGGGCAGGGAGGAGCTACTCGATTATATAGAAGAACTGAATAAATTACCTGTTGAATAAGAACTATTTTTCATGATTGAGTGTTTATTAGTTAGAAATCCAAACTATAAAACATCAATATTATGGACAAGAAAGATATAAAAGCTACCCCTGAGCAGGCTATGGAATATCCGGGAGTCGCTCTAAATGACGCTGATAAAAACAAGGATACCCAATGCTTGCAGAAGCAAAGCACTAAAAGTTTGAATAACAATCCGAGAAACAACGATCTATAAATAAACGTTGTTGTCTGATTACCGAATAACGCATGAGTTCAATTTTATGACCCATGCGTTTTTTTGTTTATCATATTGCATTGACTGTAGTAAATATCTATCTTTGTATTTATTATGGATAAGAAATTTTTCACTGATAAGGAGTTGATCGAATTACCCGGTCTTTTGAAGCGCTCAATTGCTTTGAGTGAGGAAGTTTTGTCGGCTGATGAACGCAGGGAACTGGCTGAATCGCTTAAGGTTCTCGATGAAGAGTGTGTTAACGTCAAGGACACGTTCGGTAGAAATAGTATTATCCATTACCTCTCGGCTGTAAATGTTTTGTGTGAGGAGATAGGTGCCGACAAGAGCATGATTGTTGCGATGATGCTTACCCCGCTCTGTCGTGCGGGAAAACTGGCTCCGGAGAGCGCAGCCGCAAAGTGGGGAGATGATGTAGCCAAATTACTCACAGGGCTATTGAAAGTAGCGGGGTTGTATGACAGAGGGGTAGTAGGTGTGAGCGAGAATTTCAGAAATCTCCTCATGACTTTTGCAAGCGATATCAGGGTCATCATCATCAAGATTGTGGAATGTACAGTCACGATGAGGGCGATTAATCACCATCCTGATGAGACAAAAGTACGTCAGGCGGCTTTTGAGGCAAAAAGCCTTTATGCTCCTATTGCTCACCGGCTCGGATTATATCACATTAAAGGAGGGCTTGAGGACTTGTCGCTAAAATATACAAGTCGAGATATTTACACGCGCATAGCCAGAAAGCTCAATGAGACCAAAACAAGTAGAGACGCATATATAGCTGACTTTATAGCTCCGGTTAAAGCCGAACTTGAAAAGCAAGGTCTTAAATTCGATATAAAAGGTAGAACTAAGTCAATATCTTCAATCTGGAATAAGATTCAGAAACAGCACAATGATCTTGAACATATCTATGATTTGTTTGCTATCCGAATCATTCTGGATGTACCGAAAGAGAAAGAAAGAAGCGAGTGTTGGCTTGCCTACTCGGTCATAACTGATATGTATCAGCCTAATCCTGCAAGACTGAAGGACTGGTTGAGCATACCTAAAAGCAACGGATACGAGTCTCTTCATATCACGGTGCGTGGACCGCAGTCAAAATGGGTCGAAGTTCAGATTCGATCCAAACGCATGGATGAGATTGCAGAGAGGGGAGTTGCCGCGCACTGGAAATACAAGGGTATCAAAAGTGAAAATAATCTCGATACATGGATGAACCGTGTTCGGGAAATCATAGAGGGTACTGAATCCGGTCCTCTTGAAATGATGAAAGAATTCAAGATGGACATCTATGATGAGGAGGTATTTGTGTTTACGCCCAAAGGAGATTTGTATAAATTGCCTCTTGGTGCGACTGTGCTTGATTTCGCCTTCAATATCCATTCACGGATCGGTTGCACTTGCACAGGTGGCAAAGTGAATGGGCGCACCAGGAAAATCAATCACAAACTGCGCAGCGGCGATACTGTTGAAATTATGACATCGGCGAGTCAGCAACCAAAACTTGACTGGCTGAATTTTGTTGTAACATCAAAAGCTCGTTCTAAAATCCGTCAGAGTATAAATGAGCAGAACAGCAAGGTAGCTGATTTAGGCAAAGAATTGCTGTACAGGCGGTGTAAGAATCGTAAAATAGAACTGGAGGAAGCATCGCTTATGAAGCTCATTAAGAAGATGGGCTTCAAAACAGTAACTGATTTTTATAGCCAGATTGGTAAAGAAAATCTTGACCCGTCAGATGTTATCACGTCATATCTTGCACAGGAAGAAAAGCAGGAGGCGCTTCCCGAAGCAAGATCTGCAGAAGAGTTTACTTTGCAGAAAAATGAAGAGGAAAGTACATCAGATATTCTTGTGATAGGAGATAATATCAAAGGAGTCAATTACAAGATGGCTAAATGTTGTAATCCTATTTACGGAGATGATGTCTTTGGCTTTATATCGGCGGAAGGAGTCATTAAAATCCACAGAAAGGATTGTCCTAATGCAAATAATATCCGCAGCAGATATCCATACCGAGTCATTACAACACGTTGGAGCGGTAAGGTCGGTCAGCAATTCTCGGTAGTTCTGCAGGTTGTAGGTCATGACGACATTGGTATAGTAACCAACATTTCATCCATATTGAACAAAGAGCCTAATGTATCACTCCGTGGAATTGCCATAGACAGCCATGACGGAATGTTCAGCGGCAATCTCACCGTAGGAATAAGTGATACAGCGGCTTTAAGTAATATAATCAAGAAAATTAAAACTGTAAAAGGTGTTAAAGATGTTCACCGTATCTAATAAATCATTAATAGGATTGTCGGTAGCGGCAATCTCCATAATCTCTTCTTGTGTTAATTCTAAAGAGAATGAGGCTCGGGAATGCCTGAGTTCCGCACAAAGACAGTTTGAAACAGAGCAATATGATTCTGCACTTACCACTCTTGACACACTTGACATCCGTTTTGCATCAGAAGTATCTGTGCGTCGTGAGGGATTGCGTCTTCGCCCCAGGATTATCGAACAGATGTCACTTCGCTCATTAGAAGATATTGACCGTCAGCTTGCTGAACTCGTTATTGAGAGTGAGAAATACAAAGAATCTCTCAAATATGTGCCTGATGCATTTGAAGGGTATTATACCACCGCTGAACTCGCTGGTAAAGTCCCGGCTGAAAAAACAGGACTTTATGCAAGAATGACTTCCGACGGGCTCTTTACTGTGGTTGCATCATCAACAAAAAGCGCTCTTAGCGAGAGCGTTTCTCTCAATACTTCCGGTGCATCCGTTTCTACGCCGGCTGTACCGTGCGATGGCGAGAGAAATGACAGAAGCAGGGGAGTGGAAATCATCAATTTCATGCCGGGAGAGTGTGACACTCTCGGAACATTTGCGCAAGCACATCTCGAAGAGCCTGTTACCCTGACTTTTAACGGTGTTAAAACCTACTCCATACCTCTTCCTGCCGATCAGTTGCAGGCTCTCGCTAAAGTCCATGCGGCAAGCAATGTTTTCTCCGCATTGCGGCGCACCCAGAATGAAAAAAACAGACTTGAAAAACAACTTCAGATTGCACGTAGTCAGCAAGCCCGTACATTTGATGAATCCGTCAACTAAGATTTATAGGTATATCAACTTAAAAAGAATAAGCTAAATTAACTGAGACGGATTTTGTAGTAGGATTATAAGAGGATGATATAACAATTATATCTGAAGCGGAACCTTGCCATTTAAACCAACGGTTATAAAGCGGTAACATCCAATAGCCTATCCTCGCGGATAATACACCTATGCCTGCGCCGGCAATAACATCATTCAGCAAATGACGACCATTATAAATACGCAAGAATGCCACACCAGTAGCAACAGTATATGCTCCTATTCCCACTACCGGACCGTATTCTTCTCTCATTAATTCCGCACCAGTAAAAACGGTAGCAGTATGACCTGACGGGAACGAATTTTTCGCATTTGAATCCGGTCTTTTCTCCTTAAATGAATATTTACCTACATTCGTAATAGAAGTCATTGCTAAATATGCAGTCGCTTCCACTACAACTCGCTCTTTAAAACTATGCTTTGCCTTGACATCAAGACTTCCGAATGTAAGATATGTTATTGCTGGAAGATACTGTATATAGTCATCTGCATGGAAAAAGTGGTTTCTCCGTAGATTATCCATGCTGTTTTTAATGTGACTGTCTAATTTTTTGAATGTTCCGCTAAATACTCCAACTGTTCCGACTGCAATAAAAGCACCGGGTATAATAAGTCGTTTGGCATTAAAATTTAAACTGCCGGAGTTATGTCGTTTGATAGAGGTACTATCAAACGATGACGTATTAATCACTTGCAGTGTGTCTTTAGCTACTACACGAAAGAATTCCTCAAGACTGAATGTTTGAGCGTACCCACAGAATTGCGATGTAAGAAGCCCTAATGTAATTAGACATTTAAGTTCATTGGCATATCGTTTTTTGCGAATGCCAATGCTCATAAATCAAATACGACGAATGCAAAAATGGGCAATGACTACCCAGAATGCACCCGTCGGATTGGTGTTATGAACGGTAAGTCACGCCCATGTGTAACATGGACGTTCGCGACTTGTTCACCATTCATAATACAATGAAATTTCCGACGTTTCATTCTGATTGGAACAAATAGCAAACGCTATTAATATTTTAGTTAAGATACCTCTGTATCTTTGTATTTCTGTTACAAAATTACAATTATTATTTATATCTATAAGAAAATAGAGTTGAATTTAGGCAGTCTATGATGCATATTGGAAATTAGAATGAAAGAAATCCGGTATCAGCACTGTTGGTGATACCGGATTTCCTTCATAGAGACTCTGACTTATTGTATTAGGGTAAGGCGGTTCAAACGAGCCATCACAAGATGATATTGGTATTGCACATCTATGAACTCACGCTTAGCCTCAATGAAATAATTCAATTCTCCAAGATATTCAATAAGCGTAATCTGCCCTGCGGCATACGCTTTTTTCAGTAGTTTGAGATTATCCTCTCTTTCAAATATTGGCTTATATTCCTCAATTTCTTTGAAAAGACTCAAAGCCTGTCCGCGCTCAGACTTTAGGTTCGCGACTTCCTGCATCGCTGCAAGGATAGCATCGGTTTCTGCAGCTTCAGCACGTAATTTTGCCGATCTTGCCGTGCCTCTTGAAGAGAATAAAGGTATGGATATGCCGGCTGTGACTCCATGCCATTTGTCAACAACCTCATTCTCGTAAGTGTAGCCTATGCTGAAGCCCGGTAGTAGAGCTCTGCTCTCAGCCGTGGCAAGAGCTTTAGCGGATATGGCGTTTTCTTTAGCTTCGAATATGCTTGGATTAGCTTCGGTCAGTAATTCCTCGTACCTGTTTTCAGGTAGAAGAACCTCATCGGGGAAATCCGTGAGTTGAGCAGCAATATCATCGATATTTTTGCCGCAAAGGGCTTCAAGAGACGAAACGGCTGTGATAAGAGAGCGTTTGTCTGCTGCAAGCCGCTTGGCTATGGCTATACGCTCAATTTCCAGTTTATTAAGGTCAAGCCTGGTGATGTCACCGTTGTTCGCTCTCTTTCTCACTACCTCAATCATTTGTGATATTGTGTCATTGAGGGTATTGGAAAGTTCTGCATTGCGTTTTGCAGCCACAATGTCTATCATTGCCTGCTTTATTTCCAGAGTCTTAGCAACAAGGGTGGAGCGCTCGGCTGCGGCAAGTGCCTTTCCGGTCGCCTCGATACCCTTGCGGCGCGCAGAGTAAGCTCCCGGCCAGTCCATAGACTGGCTCACGCTAACATTCCATTTGTTTACAGTTTCTCCTTCACCCCAAAGGTATCCCACCTCTGCTTCAAGCGGAGGAATACTGTTGGCTCCTTTCATATCCTCAATAACGGCACGGTTTGTAAGCCTGGCAGATTTCAAACTAAGACTTTCCGATGCGAGCGCCCTTGCAGTTGAGTTGAAGTCAAGGGCATTTACCGGGCATGAAATAAGCATTGCCAGCAGGATATATGCAGATGTTTTTATCATCAGTGATTATTTTTTATTTGGCTCAAATAGTATATAACCGGTACAACAAAGATATTCAAAATAGTAGATGTGACCAAACCGCCTAGTATCACGATCGCCAGCGGGGACTGGATTTCATTTCCCGGTTCTGAACCGCGCAATGCAAGTGGAATCAGTGCAAGAGCAGAGGTTAGGGCGGTCATGATAATCGGGTTCAGACGGTCGGCAGACCCTTCTTTTATGGTATCAATCAGGGACTTGCTCTCTCTCCTTAGCGCGTTGTAGCGCGACATGAGCAACATTCCGTTACGGGTGGATATGCCAAGCAGCGAAATGAATCCGATGATTGCCGGGATATTAAGTTCGCCGGAGGTGATTTTAAGCAGGAATATACCGCCAATCATCGCGAGTGGCATATTCATCAGTATAATCACAGCCTGTGACAAACTCTTATATTCCTGATACAGCAGCAGGAGTATGATTATGAGTGCGCCCAGTGTGGCAATTGCGAGTGTGCGTGATGCTGCGGCTTCGCTTTCAAACTGTCCGCCGTAAGTAATATGATATCCTTCGGGCAACTTGATTTTCTTGTCGATTGCATCACGGATATCATTTACAGCACCACGCAGATCACGCCCATCCACATTCGCTGAAACAACGAGTCGCCGGCTAACATGCTCTCTGTTGATTGTGTTTGGTCCGGTTGTTGAAACGATGTCAGCAATATAGCTGAGAGGGATATTTCCCATCGGCGAGGCAATCATGAGGTTTCCGAGCTTGTCAATGCTTGACCTTGAGTCATCCTCCAGTTTCAAGGTAAGATCGTAAGGCATGCCCTTGACATATACCTGTGAAACAACATCTCCGCCAATCATTGTGGAAACATAGTCGTTGAACTCGCTATTGGTAATTCCATAGCGCGCAAGCATCTCACGACTCGGGCGGATGTCGATCTGAGGTCTGCATGTCTGCTGTTCCACATTCACCTCTA
>CAMWUZ010000080.1 GCA_947177595.1 uncultured Porphyromonadaceae bacterium
AATAGATATAGGCGGTATCTCGCTCATCCGTGCCGGTGCAAAAAATTTCAATGATGTGGTTATTGTTGCATCAAAAGCCCAGTATCAGCCCCTTGCTGAAATGATTGGTCGCAACGGTGCACAGAGCACGCTCGCTGAGCGTAAATTCTTTGCCGGTGAGGCATTTGCCGTTTCTTCAGGATATGATAGCGCTATCTACAATTATTTCGCGCAGGATAGCGCCCCCGAATATCTCAGAATCGCTATTGACGGCAGCAAACCTATGAGATACGGCGAGAATCCTCACCAGAAGGGATTCTTCTTTGGGAAATTTGACGAGATGTTTGAGCAGATTCATGGCAAAGAGATTTCATATAACAATCTCCTTGACATTGATGCCGCGGTATCTCTTATGGCGGAATTCGGAGAGGAAATACCGGCTTTTGCCGTTCTTAAACACAACAATGCCTGCGGACTGGCTGTGAGAGCCACTGTTCTCGAGGCATGGAAAGATGCTCTTGCCGGAGACCCCGTAAGCGCTTTTGGCGGAGTGCTCATTACCAATACAAAAATCGATGAAGCTACCGCGGCTGAAATTGACAAGATTTTCTTTGAAGTAATTATTGCGCCCGCCTATTCTGACGAAGCTCTCGAAATTCTCCGTCATAAGAAAAACAGAATTATTCTTGTGCAACATGGCAAACTCAATACAACACGTCAGTTCCGCTCTATTCTCAACGGAGCTCTTGTTCAGGAAAGGGACCTCGCAGTTGAAACTGTCAGCGATCTCACTCAGGCTACTGACAAGGCGATAACCCCTGAGCAGGCGGATGATCTTCTTTTCGCCAATAAGATTGTCAAGCACAGCAAGAGCAATGCCATTGTACTCGCCAAGAACAAGCAGTTGCTTGCAAGCGGAATAGGACAGACTTCGCGCGTTGACGCTCTCAAGCAGAGCATTGCCAAAGCACAGTCATTTGATTTTGACCTCAAAGGCGCTGTTATGGCTTCTGATGCCTTCTTCCCCTTCCCTGACTGCGTGGAAATCGCTCACAATGCCGGGATAGACGCTGTTATTCAGCCGGGTGGCTCTATCAGAGATCAGGAGACTGTTGACTACTGCAATAAAAACGGTATCGCTATGGTTACAACCGGCATCCGTCACTTCAAACATTAATCAGATTACACATAATATTATAATATTATAAAGAAATATGGGACTGTTTTCGTTGACCAAAGAGATTGCAATTGATCTCGGCACGGCAAATACCATCATAATTCACAATGACAAGATAGTCATTGACGAACCCTCCATTGTTGCGATAGAGAAACGTACTGACAAGCTCATCGCTGTTGGAAAGGAAGCCCAGCTCATGCAGGGCAAGGAGCCGGAAGGTATCCGCACTATCCGTCCCCTCCGCACCGGCGTGATCGCCGACTTTAAGGCGGCTGAAATGATGATTCGCGGATTTGTTGAAAAAGCAAGTTCCAAGAGCCGCTGGTTCAGTCCGTCCATGCGAATGGTTGTAGTCATACCCTCCGGAGCTTCGGAAGTGGAAATCAGAGCCGTACGCGACTCATCAGAGCATGCCGGTGGAAGAGACGTGTATATGATTTACGAACCTATGGCGGCTGCTCTCGGTATCGGTCTTGATGTATTGGCACCCGAAGGCAATATGATTGTGGACATAGGTGGTGGTACAACTGAAATTGCTGTTATCTCTCTGGGAGGTATTGTCAGCAACAAGAGTATTAAGATTGCCGGTGATGACCTCACCAATGATATTCAGGATCATATGCGCAGGGTTCACAATGTCAAGGTCGGTGAACGCACAGCCGAACTTATCAAAATGAATGTAGGTTCTGCGCTCACTGAACTTGAAAATCCTGTGGACGACTACATTGTTCACGGTCCTAACCAGATGACGGCACTTCCCATGGAAGTTCCCGTTTCATATCAGGAAATTTCACACTGCATTGAAAAATCGATCTCCAAGATTGAAGCGGCTGTACTTTCTGCTCTCGAGCAGACTCCTCCTGAATTGTATGCCGATATCGTTAAGAATGGTATCTACCTTGCCGGTGGTGGTGCGCAGTTGAGAGGACTTGACAAACGTCTCACTGACAAGATTGGTATTCAGTTCCATATCGCTGAAGATCCTCTTTTGGCTGTTGCTAAGGGCACCGGAGTCGCATTGAGGAATATCGAGAAATTCTCGTTCCTGATTCGCTAATTGATTATTTCCGAAAAAACAAAGACGTCTCAGTCTTTGAAGGAACGGAGGCAATAATGGAAAAAGCATGAGAAATCTGATCAACTTTTTTTTCCGTTACAGTGCGTGGATACTTTTCATTATCTACGTAGTTGCCTCATGTTTCTTGCTTTTCAGAAATAATCCTTATCAGCAACACGTCTATCTGACTTCAGCCAATACCGTCTCAGCCGGAGTATATTCTGCATCAGCATCCCTCACTGCATATTTCAATCTCAAGGATATTAATGAGGATTTGCAGCGTAGAAATGCTGATCTCGAGTTGGAGCTGCTGAATATGCGTGGCACACTGGCGGCATACAAGGAGAAGGACTACGACAACACTGTGAAACCGGACACCACTCTCGCGCGATATTCCTATGTAATAGCTCATGTCATCAACAATTCTGTGAACAAATCACATAATTATATCACTCTTAATAAGGGTGAACTGGATGGAGTGAAGCCGGAGATGGGGGTTGTTGACCAGAATGGAATTGTCGGCATTGTCAATCTCACCGGTCCTCATTCTGCAAGAGTAATATCCCTGCTCAACCCTAATCTGCGCCTTTCATGCAAGGTCAAAGGTCATAATCATGTTGGATCTCTTGTTTGGGAAGGCGGCGACTACACATCTGCAATTCTTGAAGAGCTTCCCAAACATGCGGAATTTGAAGAAGGTGATACCATCATTACCAGTGGCTATTCCACTGTTTTTCCCGAAGGGGTTCCCGTTGGAGTGGTCACGAAAGGCATGAGAGACCATGACGAAAATTTTTACACTCTGAAGGTCAGGCTATTCACTGATTTCTCTACTCTTTCAACCGTCAGAATCATAGGTGATTCCATGAAAGAGGAAATTGACTCGCTTGAGCGCACTTCTATTGAACCGAATAAAAAATTTTAGACCGAAATGAGCAAAACGCTTCTGAAATTCATTTTTCTCGCGCTCATTCTCATAATTGTTCAGGTTGTGGGGCTGAATCATTTTTGCATCTTCGGGGTGGCTATGGCATTTGCATACATCTATCTGATTATCCATTTACCTTTGGATTTGAATCAGAACTGGGTTCTCACTGTCGCATTTTTCACTGGACTTATAATTGATATATTCTCTGATACACTTGGAATGTGTTGTTTGAGCTGCACCATTCTCGCGGCGCTCAGAAAACCCGTTCTACGGTTATATATTCCTCGTGAAGAAGAACTTACCGATCCTTGTCCTTCAATGTCCAGCATAGGCACTTCGGTATTCGTGAGATACTCTCTCACAATGGCGATGCTATACTGTGCGTGTCTCTATCTTATTGATGCTTTTTCATTCTTTCAGCCTGTGAGGCTGGCGCTTC
This sequence comes from uncultured Porphyromonadaceae bacterium, assembly GCA_947177595.1. GTDB lineage: Bacteria > Bacteroidota > Bacteroidia > Bacteroidales > Muribaculaceae > Paramuribaculum. The sequence continues at coordinate 3,581 of CAMWUZ010000080.1, forward strand.
GAATCGTGGGTAGCACCCTTCTCACATGGATTGTATTGCTCGCTGTTGACTCGATAGTATCACGAAGCGATGAGAAAAGACTATAGACTTGAAAAAAGAAAATACGTTATCGGAGGATTGATAGTGGTAATTGTTGCCATTTATCTGGTGCGACTGTTCAATCTTCAGGTTGCGGATTCAAAATATAAGGCGTATGCCGATTCAAATGCCTTTCTGAAAAAGGCGATATATCCTTCGCGTGGCATTATATATGACAGAAGCGGCAAAGTGGTTGTCTTTAACCAGCCGGCTTATGACATTATGATGATTCCAAAGGATGTGCAGCCTTTCGACACCCTTGATTTCTGTAAAACTCTTTCAATTACCCCTGAACAGTTTGAAAAGAGGATACACGAGATGAAAGACAGGCGTTCCAACCCCGGTTATTCATCTTATTCACCGCAAACTTTTATGACACATCTGTCTGCGGAGGATTATGGCAAACTTCAGGAAAAAATGTACCGCTATCCCGGATTCTTCATTCAGAAACGCATACTCAGGGAATACGGATATAATTCGGCGGCTAATATCCTCGGAAACATACGGGAAGTATCGCAGGCAGATATAGACAAAGACCCGTATTACTCTCCCGGTGACTACACCGGTGACCTTGGTGTGGAAAAAAGCTATGAGACATACCTTAGAGGAGAAAAAGGAGTGGAAGTCCTTATTCGTGATGCCAAGGGGCAGATTCAGGGCAGATATGAAAACGGTGCGCATGACCGTAACGCTATCTCAGGCAGAAATCTCAAATTGGCTATTGATATTGACTTACAGCAATATGCGGAGTCACTGATGGTCAATAAAATCGGCGCGGTCGTAGCGATTGAGCCGCAAACCGGTGAGATTCTCGCCATGGTTTCATCTCCAACTTACGATCCCTCACTCCTTGTTGGCAGAAAAAGAGGTTCCAATTATAAGGAACTTGTCAGCAACAAATATAAACCGCTGTTTGATAGAGCACTCATGGCGGCATATCCTCCGGGCTCCACTTTCAAGCCCGGTCAAGGTCTGATCTTATTGCAGGAAGGTATTATTAACTTATCCACCGCTTATCCCTGCTATCATGGATACATAAATGGCGGTCTCAAAGTCGGTTGCCACGGTCACGGTTCTCCACTCCCGCTCAAACCGGCACTCCAGACCTCCTGCAACGCCTTCTTTTGCTGGGGATTCAAGAACATGATGGACCGCAAGTCTAAATATGGTAGTACTGCGGAAGCATTTGAAGTTTGGAAAAATCACCTCGTTTCACTTGGATACGGATATCCGCTTGGAGTTGATTTACCGAGTGAAAGCCGTGGATTTATTCCTAATGCCAAATACTATAATAAACGGTATGGCGAGAGCCGGTGGAACGGCAATACCATCATCTCGGTTTCTATTGGTCAGGGAGAAATTCTTGCCACTCCCCTTCAGATCGCTAATCTTTGCGCTTCCATTGCCAATCGCGGTTGGTTTATAACTCCCCATGTTGTAAAGGAAATCGAGGACACGGTTATCCCGTCAAATCTCACAGAAAAACGTTATCCGACTATTAATCAGAAATACTTCAATGATGTTGCGGAAGGCATGAGAATGGCAGTCACCGGTGGTACCTGTCGTATAGCAAATCTTCCCGATATTGAAGTTGCCGGTAAAACAGGCACAGCACAAAACCCTCATGGTAAGGATCATTCGGCGTTTATAGGATTCGCTCCATACAATAATCCGAAGATTGCGGTTTGTGTTTATGTTGAAAATGCCGGATTTGGCGCGAACTTTGGTGTGCCTATCGGTAGTCTTGTGATGGAAAAATACCTGAAGGGACAAATATCTGACGAAAGAAAATATCTTGAGCAGAGAATGTTGGAATCTAACACTATTATTTACAGTGGAGTCAAAAAGCATTAATCAGTCATATTTCAGATATGTTGACTGGTTCACGGTCGGCATATATCTTATTTTAATTATAGCTGGAGTATTCAGCGTATATGCGGCAAGCTATGACTTTGACAATGCGAGCATCTTTGATTTCAACGAATTTTCAGGCAAGCAGGTCAGGTGGATTGGCTGTGCTCTTGCCCTGGCGCTTATGATTCTGCTTATTGATGCACGGATGTTTGAAACCTACGCCTACCCTACATATATATTCGTGGTTCTTCTGATGGTTGTCACGATTTTCGTCGCGCCTGATATTCAAGGATCGAGATCCTGGATTGTACTTGGACCGGTCAGTTTTCAAAGTGCGGAATTCGGAAAATTTGCCACAGCTCTCGCCCTCGCTAAACTTTTCAGTTCCTACGATTTCAGGCTCAATGATAAACCGTCCAATTATTTCAGAGTTCTTCTAATTATATTTATACCGATTGTTCTGATCCTCGCTCAGAAAGAAACCGGTTCGGCGCTTGCATATCTCGCACTGTTCTTTGTCCTTTATCGTGAAGGAATGAGCGGACTCGTTCTACTCTCGGCGTTCTGTGCTGTGCTTTTCTTTGTTCTGGCTGTCAAGTTTGCCGACATACCGTTCATGGATACTAATTTAGGCGAAGCGCTGGTATATATGATTATTATGCTCATCATGGTTCTGATGATGGCATTATTCTGCCACAGATATGCGGCTACTAGAAATATTCTTGCTTGGTTCGTGGGCACAGGACTGCTCGCATATATTTCATCACGGTGTGGATACACTCTGCCGGGAAATCCCTTCTTCATTGGAGTGATTGCTGTTGCCTGTATCTACTGCCTGGTGCTTGCCATGCAGGGAGAATCCCGTAAAATCCTCATTACTGTCGGCGCGGCGGTTGTTTCGGTCATATTTCTTTTTTCAGTAAACTATGCCTTTACCTCTGTGTTGCAGCCACACCAGCAGCAGCGCATCAAAGTCACTCTCGGGCTTGAAGAGGATCTACTCAATGCAGGATATAATGTCAACCAGTCAAAAATTGCCATTGGCTCAGGAGGTATGACCGGTAAAGGCTTTCTTAATGGAACTCAGACCAAACTGAAATATGTGCCTGAACAACACACCGACTTTATATTCTGCACCATAGGAGAAGAAGAAGGCTTTGCCGGATCCGCAGCTGTATTGATGGCGTTCATGATTCTTATTCTTCGTATTATTCATATTGCAGAACGACAGCCAACCACATTTGGGCGCGTTTACGCCTACTGTGTGGCATCATACCTTATATTCCACCTTGCTGTCAATATAGGTATGGTTATCGGACTTTGTCCTGTAATCGGTATTCCTCTGCCCTTCTTCAGCTATGGTGGCTCAAGCCTATGGAGCTTCACGATACTGTTGTTTATACTTATCAGAATTGATGCGGCGCGTCGGAGAAATCTAATATATTGAGATATTTGCAACTCAAACAAAGGTTGATTAATTTTGCATTACATTTGCACTGAGCAATGGAGAGCTTAGTTTACATAGTCCTTACCGGTATTCTCATCGGAGTTCTTGTTTCCGCCCCGATGGGTCCTATCGGCGTACTCGTCATTCAGCGGACTATGAACAAAGGACGCTCGGCTGCATTCTTCACCGGTGTCGGTGCATCCCTGTCCGACTTGATTTATTGCTTGCTTACCGGACTCGGACTCTCTTTTGTCACAGACTTTATAGAATCCAATCAGAATGTACTCCAGATAATCGGTAGTCTCGTTCTGATCATATATGGAATTTACCTTTTCCGGAACAACCCCTCCCGCTCTCTTAAAACTCCAGCAGAACCGGCAAATACCTATTGGAGAGATTTCGTTACCGGATTTCTCTTCACATTCTCTAACCCGTTGATTCTTTTCTTTATCATCGGTCTATTTGCCAGATTTAACTTTCTCGATACCCATTATCGCATTTACCATTATATTATTGGCTATACATGCATCATCATCGGAGCAATCGGATGGTGGTTTCTCATAACTTTTTTTGTAAACAAAGTCAGGGCACATTTCAACCTCAGGTCAATGTGGCTTGTAA
>CAMWUZ010000081.1 GCA_947177595.1 uncultured Porphyromonadaceae bacterium
GTATATACCCTCTTCCCTCTTAGCGAGGACGATATGAAAGAATTACTTGACAGAGCTGTCGCGGAGGATATAATTCTCAAAGAGCGTGGAGTGAAAATCGAGAGCACCGATGCCCTGTTCCGCTATTCGGGAGGAGATGCGAGAAAACTGCTGAATATCCTCGACCTGCTCGAACAGTCCACACCCAAAGACTCCCCTATTATCATTAATGACGAGATAATAACCACCCGACTGCAAAAGAATCCTGCCGCTTATGATAAAAACGGAGAGATGCACTATGACATTATATCCGCATTTATCAAAAGTGTTCGTGGCAGCGATCCTGATGCTGCAATCTATTGGCTTGCCAGAATGATAGAAGGAGGAGAAGAACCGGAATTTATAGCCCGCAGACTATTGATCCTCGCTGCGGAGGATATTGGACTCGCAAACCCCAACGCACTCCTGCTTGCAAATGCTACATTTGATGCTATTCACAAGATTGGCTGGCCGGAAGGACGTATTCCGCTTGCCGAATGCACCGTTTATCTCGCAACATCCCCCAAGAGCAATTCGGCATACATGGCTATAAACACAGCCCTTGAAATAGTCAGGAGTACAGGCAACAGACCTGTACCGCTGCATTTGAGAAATGCCCCGACCGAACTGATGAAGAAACTTGACTACGGTACCAACTATAAATATGCCCATGACTATCCGGGGCATTTTGTCAAACAGCAGTTTATGCCTGAAGAGCTCGGAAATCCAACATTCTGGCATCCTGCTGACAATCCTGCAGAAGAGAAAGCAGCAGCCATCCAGCGCCAAAGATGGGGAACTGACAAAAATTATTAGTCCATTTTTATTGAAATTGTCCACGAGCTTAATTTGATACTTTTGCAGTGTCCTTTAACAATATCGCCAAATATAAAGATATCTTTTATCCCGCCGATGAACTGACGCTGTGGCATATTAAATTTGCGCTTATGGGTGCTGACGGTGTAAGTTTTGCCCTTTTTGGATCTGCGTGTGTGGGACTTCACCTGTTTATAACCGTTGCCACCCTCATTGTGCAGCGTCGTATAAGGCTCTGAGGAGGTAAAGCGCACACCGTCGCCGGAGACTTCGCCCCGGGTTGACCGACGCATTGCACCGGTCACTACGAGCAGCGAGCCACGGGGGTAGTCATGGGCGCGAGGCTTCCACTTGTCGGAGAAAAAAGCCTTACGCTCAAAGTTGCGGTCGAACTCGTCGGAGAGTTCCACGCGCATATCGCTGAGAATGTCGGCTTTTAATTTGTTGGCGTCGAGCATTTAATTGGTGTTTAAGTGTTATTATATCAGAATAAATTAGTAAATTTGCGGCATTATGGAAATACCGGCTAAAGTCAAAGAAGCGGCGCAATATCTTATTGATATTTACGGCGACCATGTAGAGTACCTCGGACAGTACCAGGGTGCTGAGGCTTTTTATTACCGCTTCTCGGATGATATAACAGCCGGATATTGCCCGGTATATTTACACAAGTCGAATAAAGTAGATGTGTTAACCGGTGAGGTTGCATATCACGTGTTATTATCATTTATTGAAGATTTCGATGAAAGCGGTATTGAATAGTTTGTTATCGACACGCATTATACCTCTACATTCGTGACTTATTTTAGCACCTTTTTTTGCTAATTCGTTAATATCATTCCACTCTCTACCTGAGCCATTGGAATTGTCTTGCTGGGGCTCAATATATTTCAATGTACCGTCTGCAAACCTTTGTAAAATAGTAGCATGACCGCCACGTCGCCCCCAGCCTATTGACAATTCATAAACACCGACCTCTTTACAGGTTTCTTCAAAGAATTTAATATAGCGTTTAGGTGTCATTTGACTATGTCCCTTAGCAGCAAGCCAATCATTAATACTGTTATGTTTTGCCGGTGTTCCGTCTAAATTGAGCCACGCTTCCCAGCAATTCAAACCTCTGCTTAAATATTCAAGTTTAGAACCTGGGGTATTTGGTTTTACAGTAACATTAAAGCCTAATAATCGTAATACATACGCAGGAGCACTTTATATGATTTGCGTAATCACGTTTTGCGTCATAATTGGGGTTTTTACTTAATGTATTATGTCCGTCTGTGTATCTACCTTTAGGGTCAATTATATACTCTGGTACAAAATTGGGGTTTGCCGACTGTTTATCAGCATCCTCCACGCTCATAGGTTTACCCTTTGTTATTCCGAGTTTCGCTTCAAGTTCCAAGCAATGGGAAGCAATAGCCTTTTTTTGGTCGTCTGTGAGATTGTCGGGCAGTTCCGCGATAATGTCAGCAATTCGCTTTTCGCGCTGCTGTTTCTCACTGAGTTGCTCAATTACCTGTTTGGCTGCTTCCGGTGCTTTGTAATATGGGTGTTTGGGTGGGAACAGTTTCAGATCCTTACCGGGGTTAAAGCGGAAAATCTGCTGTTTGGCGGCTTCGGTGCAGTTCTGACCGCGAAGCATAGAGAGCGCCGGGTCGCTCTGGGGGTATTTCCCTTTGCGAACCTGTACGGCAGTGCAGCGGCAGTTCCAACCATTCGGCGGCAGATATTGCGCCCAGAACGGGTCGGAGGGGGGCAGCGTGGTGCCGTGTAAAATTGCGTGATCTTCACGCACACGGTCATCCTGAGCCGTGCGGTACTGGAGGTCGTAACGGTCGCCGTCGGCTTCAATCTGTTGCCAACGTGCAGCCATTAGAGAAGCCCCGACCGCGTGGTTATATTCCGCATACAGGTAGTTATGATTATAGCGGTTATTAACTTGCTGCTCTTCATGGCGGTTCAAAAGAGGTTGGGTGAAGTGCTCAACGGCTTCCAGGGTCTAATAAAAAACTTGTAGAGGCGCACACACTGGCGGAGTCTGACGATGAGGACGGCTTCGCCAAGGGGTGCGCGCTAATCCGCGCTAATTTGCACGTCGATATTGATAAAATAGAGACGGAGGAGGAATGGGCACAACTCTATTGCGAGGCTATATGGCTGGAGCGGTGGAGAAACCAAAACCGGGCGGAGCTTATCGCGTCACTATTTGGCGGAGGTAAAGACTAAGGTCTCCAAAATACCCACCAAGGGAGCGGTCCGCTGTCTTTCCGACCACTCATTTTAATCGTCTCCCAAAGGGCAGATAGAACCCCAACCACATAAAGAAAGAGGCCGATGTAACAAATTACTTGTATTATGAAACTTAAAATCTTCATAAGTCATCGTGTGAGTAACTACATGCAAATATAACAAATTAATTCGAGATGGCAAGTGTCTTTGATTATATTTTTAACATAGGCGGTAATTTTACGGCGCAAATAAATGGCATGAGCCAATCCGCCGGTGATTTTTCTGCTAAGATTGAAACCGCACAAGGCAAAGTGGGCAGTTTCATGACTATGCTTGCCCGTTTTGATTTAATTAAAAGTGCAGTACAGGGGGGTTCAGACGGTTTTGCTCAGCTAAGTGCGACCGGTATAAAATTGGACTCAAATATGCACTACCTCAGCGCGGTTGCAGGTGTTACCGGTGACGGTCTTAAACAAATAGAGACATTTGCCCGGCAGAGTGCAAAGGCTTTCGGAACTGATGCCAGTGTGGCCGTCGAGGGGTACAAATTGTTGCTCTCACAGCTTAGCCCGGAACTGGGTAAATATCCCGAAGCACTCAGCGCAATGGGCGACTGCATACAGACCACCAGCAAGCTGATGGGTGGTGACGGTGTGGCGGCTGCGCAGGTGCTGACTACGGCAATGAACCAGTACGGCATAAGCATGGAGGATCCAATGGCCGCCAGTGCTGAAATGGCGCGTATGATGAACGTAATGGCGGCAGCCGGTCAGGCAGGATCCGCAGAGTTTCCGGCTACCAGCGCGGCACTTCAACAATGCGGTATGGCTGCAAAGGCGGCTCAAGGCACCTTCTAAATAATTGCAAGATTAATTTAGATTTTAAATAAAATATTTATAATCTTACCTAATCATGCGTATAAAAATGAAAATCTCGTATCTTTGCAACCTGAAAGCTAAACAATAACGCAAATCATATATGAATTTCATAGACGAACTGACCTGGAGGGGCATGATTCATCAGATGATGCCCGGCACTAAGGAACAACTTGATAAGGAAATGACTACTGCATATTTAGGCATTGATCCAACCGCAGACAGTCTTCATATAGGGCATCTTGTCGGTGTGATGATGCTCAAACATTTTCAGAGAGCCGGACATAAGCCCATCGCGCTTGTTGGTGGTGCAACCGGTATGATCGGAGACCCGTCTATGAAAAGCCAGGAGCGCAAACTCCTTGATGAAGAGACACTCCGCCACAATCAGGAAGCTATAAAGAAACAGCTTGCCAAGTTCCTTGATTTCGACAGCAAGGAACCTAATGCCGCTGAAATGGTGAATAACTATGACTGGATGAAAAACTTCTCTTTCTTAGATTTTATAAGAGATGTCGGCAAGCATATCACAGTCAATTATATGATGGCAAAAGACTCTGTCAAGAAGCGCCTTTCAGGTGAAAGTCAGCAGGGTATGTCATTCACCGAATTTTCATATCAGTTAGTTCAGGGATATGACTTCCTGACACTATATCGTGACAAGAATTGCAGGCTGCAGCTTGGCGGCTCTGACCAGTGGGGCAATATCACGACGGGAACTGAGCTGATTCGCCGCACTCTCGGCGGAGAAGCCTTCGCCCTCACCTGCCCTCTCATCACCAAAGCCGACGGTGGTAAATTCGGAAAAACAGAAAGTGGTAATGTGTGGCTTGACCCACGATATACCTCGCCTTATAAGTTTTATCAGTTCTGGCTTAATGTATCGGATGCCGATGCAGAAAAGTACATCAAGATTTTCACAGAACTGACTGAAGATGAAATCCGCGCACTTGTTGAGGAGCAACAGGCTGATCCGGGAAGACGTCCTTTACAGAAACGCCTTGCCAAAGAGATCACTACTATGGTTCACTCAGCAGAAGATTATGAAGCGGCTGTTGAGGCTTCACAGATACTTTTCTCAAACAACACTTCAGATGCTCTGCACAAACTTGATGAAGAGACGCTGCTTCAGGTTATGGACGGAGTGCCGCAGTTTGAGGTATCTATGGATGAAATCAAGGGTGGTGAGCTGAAGCTCGTCGATCTGCTCACTGATAAGGCACCTGTTTTCCCGTCAAAGGGAGAGATGCGCAAAATGACCCAGCAAGGAGGCTTGTCTATAAATAAAGAGAAAGTGAGCGACCCATATTCTATCGTATCGCAAGATTTACTTTTAGCAGGAAAATACATTCTTGCCCAGAGAGGCAAGAAAAACTACTTCCTGCTGATTGCTAAATAATTACATCCCGGTCAATCTAAATACTGGCATACTTTTTTGTCAATTAAAAAATAAACCGCTAAATTTGCACTGCTTTAGGGCGTAAGCCTTGAGCATATAGGATTGTCTTATGGTGTAATGGTAGCACTGCAGTTTTTGGTTCTGCCTGTCTAGGTTCGAATCCTGGTAAGACAACTAAACAAATGCCGCAATTGGTTGATAAGTTCACCGGTTGCGGTTTTTTTATTATATAATTCATATCTTTGTAATTGGAATAGTAATAGATGTATGCGATGAAAAGTAACGACCGGATTTTGCTCAAAACCCTCCTACCTGTTTTTATCGGAGCGGCGGTGGTGGCTTTGATGATGGTTCGTGACTTTGATCTTGATACCTGGCTGAGTATCGACTGGAACCTGACATCTATAGGGTGCATCGCTTTAGCGCTCATCTTCACACTCGGCAGAGAAACCGGGCTCGCATGGCGGTTTCATGTTCTAAGCGATAGATTTCTTAATTGGAAGCAATGCTTTAAAATCACTCTTCTTTGCGAGTTTGTATCAGCAATCACCCCTACAACCGCGGGCGGAAGTGCTGTAAGTATGATATTCATGAAGAGAGAAGGTATCGATGCTGGTAGAGGCACTACTCTGACCATGACTACTCTTTTTCTTGACGAATTATTTTTTGTCATCATCTGTCCTATAATATTTATTTTAGAACCGGCAAGCCGTTTATTCGGCTTCAATGCTGCCGGATTGCAGTTGAGCATTGGTTTCAAAAGCGCTTTCTGGATTGTGTGGGGGGCAGTCTGCCTATGGACAATGGTGCTCTTTGTCGGAATATTTATCAAACCTCATTTTGTCGGTAATATATTGATAAAGCTGTTCTCACTGAAGTGGCTTAGGCGCTGGAAAAGCGACATCAGTAAGATTGCCGAGGACATGGTTATTACCGGTAAAGATTTAAAGAACAGAAGCCTCAAATGGTGGATTGAAGCCGGTGCCGGTACGTTTTTGTCGTGGATAAGCCGCTTTTTGGTTGTAAACGCTATATTTCTTGCTTTTGCACCTCTTGCCGATCAGTTGCTGGTTTTCTGCCGCCAGTTTGTGGTGTGGACACTGCTGACGGTGAGTCCGACTCCGGGGGGAAGCGGAGTAAGCGAATGGCTCTTCACCACTTACTACGGAGATATGCTCGGAGGAGCTTCCATTGCCCTGATAATTGCCATAATATGGCGATTGATAAGCTATTATCTATATCTTGCGATAGGTGTCGTAATGGTTCCGGCATGGATCAAACAAGGATTAAGAAACAAAAAACAAAAACAGAATAATAATGCGTAAATTATTTCTACTCTTTATTCTTCTTGCTATAATATTTCCGGAATTTGCAAAAGCCGAGAATAAACTGGTCTATGTTCTTCCACTGAAAGATGAAATCGGTTCAACGACCTGGCAACATACCCGGAGTGCTCTTGACGAAGCAAAGCGGATTGATGCGGATATTCTGCTCATTCATATGAATACCTACGGCGGTTCGGTTCTTCACGCCGATTCAATACGTACCGCCCTACTCCATTTTCCAAAGCCTGTTATTGCTTTCGTTGACAATAATGCCGCTTCTGCCGGAGCGCTTATCGCTCTTGCCTGCGATACTGTTTTTATGCGTCAGGATGCGACGATGGGTGCGGTAACTGTAGTGAACGGCAGTGACGGGTCTGCCGCACCGGACAAGTATCAGAGCTACATGAGAGCTATGATGCGTGCCACAGCCGAAAGTCATGGAAAGGATTCTCTTGGCAAATGGATCAGAGACCCTCAGATTGCGGAAGCTATGGTAGATCCGAGAGTATCTGTTAAAGGGCTGATTGATTCCACACGAGTACTCACTTTTACAGCCGGAGAGGCTAAGAAGTGGGGATATTCAAACGGCATCGCCGAGAATATTGACGGAGTGATGAAAGGCATAGATGTAGATGACTACAGAATAAAAGAGTTCAGCGCAACATGGATAGATTCTCTACTCGGATTTCTCACCAATCCTGCTGTTCAGGGAATTCTAATAATGCTAATTGTCGGCGGAATATATTTTGAACTTCAGACACCCGGAATGGGGTTCCCTTCCGTTGTGGCAATCATGGCGGCTGTCCTTTATTTTCTCCCTCTATATCTCACCGGTATCGCAAGCAGTTGGGTGATTTTGCTCTTCTTAGTGGGATTATTATTGCTATTACTGGAAATATTTGTAATTCCCGGTTT
>CAMWUZ010000082.1 GCA_947177595.1 uncultured Porphyromonadaceae bacterium
CTGCAACTGCTCACGCTTGGTAGCGATTTCGCGCGCTTCCTGCTCGGTCTCCATGACATTGAATGTATCACCTGCCGTGGGAGCTCCATTGAGACCAAGGATAAGCGCGGGCTCAGCGGGTCCGGCAGATTTGATGCGCTGGTTGCGCTCGTTGAACATCGCCTTAACCTTGCCATAGTGAGTGCCGGCGAGAATGGTGTCGCCCACTCGGAGTGTGCCGTTCTGCACAAGGACAGTGGCAATATATCCCCTACCTTTGTCAAGAGATGATTCGATGATTGAACCTGTCGCATTTCTATCAGGATTCGCTTTCAGCTCAAGCATTTCAGCTTCAAGAAGAACTTTTTCCATAAGTTCCTCAACTCCGGTGCCTTTCTTTGCGGAGATGTCCTGACTCTGGTATTTACCGCCCCATTCCTCAACGAGGTAGTTCATATTTGCAAGCTCTTCCTTAACCTTATCCGGGTTAGCAGCGGGTTTATCAATCTTGTTGATTGCAAACACGATAGGCACACCAGCAGCAGAGGCATGATTGATAGCCTCGACTGTCTGCGGCATGACGTTATCGTCGGCAGCTACGATGATGATACAGAGGTCTGTGACCTTGGCACCACGTGCACGCATGGCGGTGAACGCTTCGTGACCCGGGGTGTCAAGGAACGTGATGTGACGACCGTCGGCAAGTTTCACATTATATGCACCGATGTGCTGTGTGATGCCGCCAGCCTCACCTGCGATAACGTTCGCATTTCGGATATAGTCGAGAAGCGAGGTCTTACCATGGTCAACATGACCCATGACGGTGACGATGGGGGGACGCTCCATGAGTTGTGATTCATCGTCCTCTTCCTGAGCGATCGCCTCAACAACCTCTGCGCTTACATATTCGGTCTTGAATCCGAATTCCTCCGCCACAATATTGATAGTCTCGGCATCAAGACGCTGGTTGATGCTAACCATAACGCCGAGATTCATACAGGTGGCTATGACGTTGTTGATAGGTACGTTCATCATCGAGGCAAGGTCGTTTGCAGTAACGAACTCGGTGAGCTTGAGTACGCTGCTCTCTGCTGCTTCAAGCTCCTGAGCCTCGCGCTCTCGGTTCGCAACAGCCTCGCGCTTTTCCTTACGCCATTTCACACCTTTCTTCTGACCCTTGTCTTTGCTTGTGAGACGCGCAAGGGTTTCCTTCACCTGCTTCTGCACATCTTCCTCGCTGACCTCAACGTGCTGCTGATGACGGGCTTTTTCGCGATTACCGCCACGGTTGCCCCTGCGGTCATCACGTGACTTATTTTCATTTCTACCCGGTGACTGCATATGCTGTCCGGGATTCTCAATATCAATTTTCTCCTTTCCGCCAATGCGCTTACGCTTCTTCTTGTCACCTGCGGGAGCACCAGGCGCCCCTGTTTTTGCAGCGGCACGTCTCTCCTCCTTGCCTTTTTTCTTTGGGCGTGTAGATTGATTAATAGTAGAAAGGTCAATCTTGCCTATGACATTGATCTGCGGTCCCACCTTGGGTGTACCGAGAGTGAAAACCTCCGGTTCCTTCTCGGCGTCCTGAGGAGCTTCCGCCTTTTGCGCGGGCTCCGGCTTCGCCGCCGGTGCCTCTTTTACCTGCTCCGGTTTGGGTTGGGCTTTCTCAGCCTTGGCTGTTTGCGCCTTAGGAGCGGGTGCGGGTTTCGGTTCCGCAGCAGGCTTAGGCGCGGGGGTCTCTTTTACCGGCTCGGCAGGTTTTTCAGCCACGGGCTTGGAAGAATCCTTTACGGGAGCCGCTTTGACAGGTACTTCTTTCACCGGAGCTTTTGGCTTCTCGGAAGCCTTGGGGGTGTCATGCACCTGCTTGCCGCTTGACAAATCGATTTTGCCGAGTACCTTCGGTCCGCGCGCAGGTTCCGGCTCCAGTTTAATTTCTTCCGGCCGCGGTGCGGGTTTCGTCTTAGCAGCCTGACGATCCACCGACATCTGCTCGCTCTTGGACTTGAGGGCACGGTCCGGTTTATACTCATTAACGAGTATTTCATATACATCCTCATCGATGCGTGCGTTGGGGCTGTCATCGACGGTGATACCTTTTTTGCGCAGAAACTCGATAATAGTCGGTACTGCCACATTGAGATCTATTGCTGCTTTACTTATCTTGGTTCTCGGCATGTATGATTGTTTAATGAAATTCTAATTTAATTGCGTGTGGTTACTCTCATTTTATTCAGCGGCATCCTCTTCGGGCTCGTCCTCGAACTCGGCGCGGAGCACATCAAGAAGGTTGTCAACGGTAGCCTCTTCAAGGTCGGCTTTTTCAATGAGCATTTCGCGGGGAGCGTTGAGCACAGCCTTAGCGGTAACGAGTCCGAGATTCTTAAGGGCATCGATAACCCAAGAATCGATTTCGTCTTTAAATTCGTCAAGGTAGATATCTTCTTCAAATGACTCCTCGGTGTCGCGGTAAACGTCGATGACGTAGCCGGTGAGCATGGATGCAAGTTTAATGTTCAGACCGCCTTTACCGATAGCGAGAGACACTTCTTCGGGGCGGAGGAATACCTCGGCTTTCTTCTCATCCTCGTCAATGCGGATGGATGACACTTTCGCTGGGCTGAGCGCGCGCTGGATGAAGAGTGAGGGATTTGAGGTGTAGTTGATAACGTCGATATTCTCGTTCCGGAGCTCACGCACGATGCCATGGATGCGGCTGCCTTTGACACCTACGCAGGCGCCCACCGGGTCAATGCGGTCATCGTAGCTCTCCACTGCAATCTTGGCTCTTTCTCCGGGGATGCGGGCAACGGCACGGATGTTGATGAGGCCGTCGTGGATTTCGGGCACTTCAAGCTCGAAAAGGCGGCGGAGGAAGTTTTCGCTTGTGCGGGAAACGGTGATTTTAGGATTGTTGTTTTTATTGTCAACATTTTCAACCACGGCGCGCACTGTCTCACCCTTGCGAAAGAAATCGCCGGGAATGCTCTCGCTCTTGGGGAGAAGAAGCTCAATCTTGTCATCATCGAGCAGGAGCGTCTCGCGGCTCCAGGTCTGATACACTTCGCCGGTGACAATTTCTCCCTGAAGCTCTGAGAACTTATTGTAAATAGCTTCTTTCTGCAGGTCGAGAATCTTGCTCTGGAGGGTCTGGCGGAGATTGAGAATCGCGCGGCGACCGAAGTCGGCAAATATGATTTCTCTGGTGTGCTCGTCACCGATCTCCGCATCGGGATCCTGGTCGGCACGGGCATCAGAGAGGCTGATCTGGAGATTGGGGTCGGTGACTTCACCGTCGGGCACAACTTCAAGGTTCTGGAATATCTGAACGTCTCCCTTGTCGGGGTTCATAATCACGTCGAGATTTTCATCGGTGCCAAACATCTTTGCAAGAACATTGCGGAACGACTCCTCAAGCACGCTGATCATCGTTGTCTTGTCAATGTTTTTAAGTTCCTTGAACTCGTTAAAATGCGCCACCATATTCGGTGTCTCTTCTTTCTTAGCCATTTTTTCGGTAGGTATGGTGTTGAATTATTTAAAATCTATATAGTATTTCACTTCTTTGGTATCGGCAACGGCGATAGTCTCGTCCTCTTGCTTCATGACCGGACGCTTGGCTCCCGGCTCCTTGACCTTGCGCTCTGTAGTAATTGTAAATGCAGAGCAGTCGGGCTCAACCGTCTTAAGGGTTCCACGCAGTTTACGTCCATCGCGCGTGAGCACCTCTACCTGGTTGCCTATATTCTTGAGGTACTGCCCGAGCACCTTGAACGGCGCGGTGAGTCCCGCGGAACCTACCTCAAGCGAGTAATCCTCCACATCGCGGTCAAAAGCGGCTTCAATCTTACGGTTTATGTCCACGCAAGCATCGAGATCCACTCCGGTCGGGCTGTCAATCTCAACCGTCACGATATTATCAGGGGTAACGTTAACATCGACAATAAACGCATCCGTGTTGGCAATAGCCTGCTCCACGGTGTCATATAATTTCTGTTTGTCTATCATATATCATATAAAAGGAGGAAGCTGTGCGCCTCCTCCGTGACTTTTTGCATTGCAAAGTTACTAATTCTTTTCACAAACATATTGTGAAACAGAGCCACGATAGGGCTCTGATGTATCGTTTAACAATTAATTAATTTTATTTTGCATTATTTAGTATCTCTTCCGCTATTCTGTGGATATCGGGATTCTTCAGCAGACCCTTCAGTATCTTAGCCGCCTCCTTGATATTGTCACCACTACGGGTATTCTCCATAATGCTTTTCAACTCGATAATCCCAAGTCCGATTGCACCGACCGTGGTAAAAAGCGGAAAGGGAGGAAGGTTCCAGCCTGAAAAAATCCGAAGAAAGACTATTGCTGCCACAACCATCACATCAATTGCCGTCATGGCAAAGAGGGTTAGATAATATCTGCCGGCTTTATCCACCGTGGAGCGGTATCCGCGGGAGCACAGTTTCTCGCCGGTACGCTTCGCTTTGGCTATTCCGCTGCGCAGGTCGGCAAGAATCGCCAGAAGCACACCCACATAATCAATAGCTATCAAACCCGCGAGAAGTGCGGCGGAAGAGATATAATTTTCAAAGTGTGTCATCATAATCATCAGTATTAAGAGTTAGCATTTTGCAAAATTACAACATTTATTATATAATACAAACACATTATCTGTTTTCTGAAATGAAATTTTGAATTACCTTTGCGATATGTTTTCAGGAATAGTAGAAGAGGCAGCAACAGTAGTTGGCGCTACCCGGGATGGTGGCAACCTCAACCTTAGAATAAAATGCTCGTTTGCAAACGAGCTGACAATTGACCAGAGTGTAGCGCACAATGGAGTGTGTCTCACCGTAGTAGAACTTCACGATGACGGCACCTATACCGTCACCGCGATTGCGGAAACGCTCAACCGGTCCAACCTCGGCAGCCTGAAAGAGGGCGACTTTGTGAATCTGGAAAGAAGTATGAAAATGGACGGCAGACTTGACGGGCATATCGTTCAGGGACATGTGGATACCACAGCCGTGTGTGAAAGCGTTGAAGAGGCAGACGGCAGCAAATATTTCAAATTCAGGTATAACGAAGACCCGGAATTGAAAAGAAAAGGATATGTGACAGTAGAAAAGGGCAGCGTAACAGTAAACGGAGTCAGCCTGACTGTTTGCGACAGCGAACCGGGCAGTTTCCGCGTTGCCATCATACCCTACACTTTTGAACACACCAATTTTTGCAGGATAGTACCCGGTACTATTGTTAATCTTGAATTTGACATTCTCGGCAAGTATATCGCGAGAATCATCGGTCAGTAATTATATGCGTAGGATTCTCTCCATATTTATCATAGTGCTTGCCGTTGCTTCTGTCGGCAACAGTCAGGAGCTGCAGTCGCCCCGGATTCCAGACTCTCTCACTACTGCGTCGGAAAGGGCGGCATATTTGATTGAGCATTTCTGGGATAATATGGACTTCGCAGACACGACACTGAGCACCAATGCCCCCTTTATGGAGCAGAATTTCGCCAACTATGCGAGTCTTTTTCCGCACACCGATATACATAAAGTACTTCCCGGAGCGGCAAGTCGGCTATTGGAGCGCGCGCAGGTACACACAGGCGCATATAACCTTCTTGCCGAGATTGCAGACACTTATCTGTATGAACCCAAATCACCTGTCGCCAATGAAGAAGCGTACCGATATTTTCTGCTCGCAATCTCCGATGGCAATTTTATTGATCCCGCGCTGATGGTGCGCTACAGAGCTCAGTTGGATGATGTGAGCAAGAACCGTCCCGGTACTACCGCGACAGATTTTGACATAAGAACACATACCGGAGAAACCTTTTCACTCCTTGACAAATGCAGACAAGCCAAAGCCACACTTTTGATTTTCTATGACCCTGAATGCCACGATTGCGCCGTTTTAGTCAACGAATTGAGACAAGACACTAAACTGGCAGAAGCTGTGGAGTCCGGACACCTTAATATAATAGCAGTGTATCCGGAGGGTGATGAAGAGCAGTTTGCCGGTGGATCAGGGAAAATACCCACCGGTTGGATTGACGGAATAAACCCCGAAGGACAGATAATCGAAGATGAGCTATATAGCATCCACACCTTCCCGACCATCTACCTGATTAATGCGGAAGGTACAATCCTTCTAAAGAATGCCACGCCGGCAACAGCTGTCACCGAGGCAAAAAAACTCACCTTATAATGTAATAAATTTACAGGGACATCCGTTTTGTCTGTGATGAAACGCGAAAAACAACCCAAACAGACTAACGAGCAGCGCCCCAAAGAAAGTACGCTGATGATATTGCGACAGTTTGCACGCTGCTGCAAAAGCGAAACTCGCCTCACTTTACCCTTGCGCATCATCAACCTCAACTGATTGATTCCAGGCATCCCCCCTATTCGTTGAGCCTTTCACCCCTAAGCAATGATCAGTAGTTTCCCCCAGACCGAAAATTTCTTTCCCAAAAGATACTCCCGACTTGAAATAATTCAAAGCATCGGCAAGGAAGGAATACAAAAAATCAGGCAGGGCAAGGTTTTTATTCTCGGATGCGGAGCACTCGGCTCGCTCAGCGCCATGTATCTCGCCGCATCAGGCATCGGCACCATAGGGATTGCCGATTTCGACACTATTGACGCCACAAACCTCCAGCGCCAACTGTTTTACAGCGAAGACCTTGTTGGAGACTCCAAGGTTATTCAGCTCGCAAATAAAATGAGCCGGCTGAATTCCGACATACGCACAGAAGTGTTCAATGAAATGATTACTGCCGCAAAAGCCGAGAATATATTCGCCCGATATGATTTTATAATCGATGGCAGCGACAATATGTCCACCAAACAGATGACAGCCTCGGTTTGTGAAAAAATCAACAAGCCATATTGTATCGGCGGGGTTGAAGGATTTGCCGGACAGGTAATGAGCTGGGCGCCGGGACACACAGGATATTCCGGAATATTCGGAGAAGGCAGCGCATGTACCGGCATTATGCCCTGCACAGTGAAAGGAGTTGTAGGACCGGCAGCCGGCATAGTAGCTTCATATCAGGCTTCCGAAGCTATAAAATTCCTGACCGGAGCAGGAAAAATGCTCTATGACAAGCTGCTCAATTTCGATCTGCTCTCACCATCATCTGAAATTTTCAGCATCGCATAAACGCCCTGAATAATCCGGCTCTTGTCAATGGAGCAAAAAAAATATTGCACGGAATTATGATATCTGATTAAAAATCCGTACTTTTGCCCCCGCTTTGAGAAATTCACCTCGGAGCATAGTAATAAAATCAATATATTAACGTAACATGAAGTACGAAACCGTTTTCATTTTAACTCCCGTTTTGTCTGACGCTCAGATGAAGGAAGCGGTAGAAAAGTT